>NZ_JABUMQ010000595.1:0-2639 GCF_013336645.1 Myxococcus sp. CA039A
CTGGGAAAGGTAGCGCGCAATGCGGTCGACACTGCAAGCGATTTGGAAGAAGTCACCATCACCATGGCGGTCCATCCCTTCCGCGGCAGACGGTTTCCAGTCCTGCGTGCCGACCGCGACGTGCAGGGCGCCCAGGGAAGCGGCTATCTGGTGCTGGGCCTGCCAGAGGGCGGGGTCTTGCGGCTTCCCACTGCGTGGACAGACAGGGCGGAACCAGGCTCCCTCTCGAGCATGAGGCCCACCAGGTGCCAGGTGAGCGTGGAGGAGCTACGCCAACTGGCGGCACTGGTGGAAGCCAAGCAGGGAGGTAGCCCATGCGCGCACGCGGCAGGGAGTGCACACACCTGCCATGGGAAGATGGCGGAGCAGTCGCGGCCAGAAGGACCGAAGTCGGCCGAGTCCACGCCTACGGACGCTCCTCACCCCAGAGGCACAGCGCGACGTTGTACGCCTCCTGGCAACGGTCGCTCTGCGTCGGCTGGGGGAGGACGCTCGAGAGGGGGCCGTACATGAGGGTAGCCGTCCTCGACACCCACCTGCGGCGACGGGCGGTGGTGTACCTGCGCCAGTCCACACTCAAGCAGGTGATGGAGCACACCGAGTCGACGCGCCGGCAATATCTCCTGCGAGAGCGGGCCCAGGCACTCGGCTGGCGGCCCGACGCCATTGAGGTGGTGGATGAAGACCTGGGGCGCAGTGGCGCCTCCGCACAGGGACGCTCCGGCTTCCAGCGTGTCAGCGAGGAAGTGGCACGCGGCGAGGTGGGTGCCCTCTTCGCACTCGACGTCTCTCGACTGGCCCGCTCCTCGGCTGACTGGCATCGCCTGCTGGACCTGTGCGGGCTGGCAGATGTCCTCATCGCTGATGAGCAGGCCCTCTATCATCCGGGCGACTACAACGACAGGCTGCTCCTGGGCATCAAGGGGACCATGTCCGAGGCCGAGCTGTCGTGGATGCAGCTGCGGCTGCGCGGGGCACGCGCAAGCAAGGCTCGGCGCGGTGAGTTTCGCCTGCCTCCGCCCGTTGGCTACTGGTGGGACAAGGCGCTCAGCCGCCTGCGGCTCGACCCAGACGAAGAGGTTGGGCGAGCTGTGCATCTCGTCTTTGAGCGCTTCCCAATAGAGCGCTCCGCCTATGGTGTGGCCCGCTACTTCATCGAGCATGACCTTCAGTTGCCCGCCCGCGATGCCAAGACTCACCAATTGCGCTGGTCACCTCCGCGGCCGAGTCGCCTGCTGCAAATGCTCACGAATCCGACATACGCGGGCGCGTACGTGTACGGCCGGCGCGAGCACACGGTGAAGCTTGCGGAAGGACAGGTGGTGCGCCGTTGCCGGCGCTTGCCGGCTGACTCCTGGAAGGTGGTGCACCGTGAAAGGCATCCTGCGTACTTGACGTGGGAGGAATACGTGAAGAACCAGCAGATATTGCATGACAACCGCCCGTCACGGGACGCGCCCGAGCGACACGGCGCTGCCAGAAAGGGGGAGGCCCTCCTGCAAGGCCTCGTCCTATGTGGCAAGTGTGGACACCGGATGCATTCGGCATACTCAGGCCGAAGCCCGCGAGCGCGTTACATCTGCGCCAGTCCCGTCCAGGCCGGCAAGAGCATGCACCTTTGCTGGTCGGTGGGAGCGTCAGCCATTGACCGAGCAGTTGGCGAGCGCGTCCTGGCCGCCGTGCAGCCAGAAGGCATTGAACTCGGCCTGACGGTGGTGCGCGAGGCGCAGCGTCAGACAGACGAGGTGGCGCACCAGTGGAGGCTGCGTCTGGAGCGTGCACGGTACGAGGTAACGTTGGCGGAGCGGCGCTACAAGGCCGTCGACCCGGACAACCGCACGGTGGCGCGCACGCTGGAGCGCGAGTGGGAGGAGAAGCTGGAGGAGCTTCAGGACGCCGAGCGCCGCTACACGGAGGCCCGGGAAAAGAAGCAGGTGGCGCTCACGGCGAGGGAGCAGGAACGCATTGCTGCGCTCGCCCAGGACCTGCCCCGACTCTGGGCCAGTCCCTCCACCACCATGGCCGAGCGCAAGAACATTACCCGCACCGTCATCCAAGAGCTCTGCCTCACTCCGGTGGAAGGGCCCTCGCGGGGCACCCGCGTGGCGATACTCTGGCGCACGGGTGCCACGACGGGAGCCTGGGTGGAGCGGCAGCTACCAGGACGGCGGACCTCGACGGAGGCCGGGCGCTTCATTGAGCAGCATGTGAAACTGGGGATGCCCGCGCCTGAAATCGCGATGCGGCTCAACAAAGGCGGCCTGATGACCGCGACAGGTGCGCTCTGGACGAACTTGACGGTGCATGCCTACTGCCGTGCCCGACAGTTGCGCTGGCCACACCGGATGCCCTCCTCAGTGCGCAAGGCCGACCGCCGAGAGGACGGGCTGTACTCGCTGCGTGGTGTCGCCAAGCAATTCGGTGTCACCGAGAACGCCGTCCATTATTGGGTCCAGCAGGGATGGCTGCGACGCACGGAGGGTGAGCGACGTGGCCGGTGCGGATGGTATCGGCTCGACGCAGAGACTCGGCACCACCTGCAGCGCGTCCGCGACGCACACACACGGACGCGTAGCCTGAGGAAACTACAGTCGCACTGAGAGAAGGGACGCATCATGCCGGCTCGTTTGGGACGCGGG
>NZ_JABUMQ010000596.1:0-2636 GCF_013336645.1 Myxococcus sp. CA039A
CCCACCGCGCCCAAGCCCGTGGCCCAGGCCACGCCACCGCCCGCCGAAGTGAAGGACGGGCACCCGCCGCGCGGCGTCTACGCCGGCGCCGAGGCGTGCGGCGAGTGCCACGAGGACGAGCACGCCGAATGGAGCAAGGGCTGGCACTCGCGCGCGCTGTCCCCCGCGACGTCGAAGTTCGTGGTGGGCGACTACCGCAAGAACACGCACTTCAAGGGAGACTCCAGCGAGGCGTGGATGCGTCGCGACGGTGAGCACCACTTCATGCGCACGAAGGGCGCGGACGGGCAGCTCGCGGAGTTCCCGGTGCAGTGGGTGGTGGGCGGCAAGCGCATGCAGGACCCCGTCACGGTGCTCGCAGACGGTCGCTGGCAGGTGCTGCCCGTCTACTACCACGTCACCGGCAAGGGCGAGTGGGTGGACTACTCGGAGACGAAGCAGGGCGCGCTCACGCCGGACCACCCGTTCTTCTGGGCCAACTTCCGTCGCAGCGCGCAGCACGCGTGTCTGGACTGTCACGTCACCGGACTCGACGCGCGCCATGACCGCGCCACCCACACGTGGACCACGCGTTTCACCGACGCGGGCGTCGCGTGCGAGAGCTGCCACGGGCCCGGCGCCAGGCACGCCGACACGCAGGACCCCAAGGACATCGTCCAGCCGTCGAAGCTGTCCTCGGAGCTGGGCTTCGCGGTGTGCGCGCAGTGCCATGGCCCGCGCCGTCCCCTCTTCCCCATCCTCGACCTGGCGCACCGCTTCCAGCCGGGCCAGAAGTATGAGGACTTCTACCAACCCATCGTCCTCTTCGTGGGCAACGAGCGCTCCGGCGACTACTTCACCGACGGCCGCCCCAGCACCTCCAGCTTCGAGTACCAGGCCCTCATCCAGTCGCAGTGCCATCTGCAGGGCAATGCGACCTGCCTCACCTGTCACACCGCGCCGCACGAGCCACACGCGCCCAACGAGCTGAACCTGCCGGAGAAGACGGCCGCGAAAATCTCCGTGGGCTCGGCCACCTGTCAGCAATGCCACGCGGACCTGTTCGCCGCGGGCGCGAAACACTCCAAGCACACCGGGCGCGCCGCGCAGGACTGCGTGGCCTGTCACATGCCGCCCGTCGTCTCCGGCGTGCTCGACAAGTTCGCGGACCATGCGCTCGACGTGCCCGCGCCGAAGAACACCACGCGCCACGGCATCCCCAATGCCTGCAACACATGTCACACGAAGGAGACGCCGGAGGCCATGGACCAGGCCCTGGCGAAAATGTGGCCGGACTCCGCGAAGCGGCAGGAGCGGCGCGTGCGCCTGGCGGACGCCTTCGACGACAAGACAGCGGACACCAGCCGGCCCGCGCTGGAGGCCGTGCTCGCGGACACGAAGGAAGCCGCGTCGCTGCGTGGCGTGGCGGCGAAGGTGCTCGGGCGTCGATACAAGCGCGAGGCCGTGCCCGCCCTGCGCGCCGCGCTGAAGGGGACGCAGGACAGCCTGCTGCGCGCGGACGTCATCGAGGCGCTGGGCGCCGTGGGAGGCAAGGAGGCCACCGAGGACCTGGCGGCGCTGCTCCAGGATGGCTCCACGTGGGTGCGCCAGTCCGCGGCGCTGACGCTGGCGAGCTTCGGCGACGCGCGCGGCACCGCGGCCGTGGAGGCGCTGGCGTCGCGGCCGGAGACCTCCGGGCTGGTCCAACCGCACATCATGCTCGGGCAGCTCGCCGTGCGTCGGAAGGACCTGACCACCGCCATCCGCGAGTTCGAGCGGGCGTTGGATTTGCAGCCCTACAACGCCGACGCGCTCGTCCGCCTGGCCGACCTCTATGTCGTCCAGGGACAGGTGGAGAAGGGCAAGGAGCGGCTCGAGGACGCGCTGCGCTTCGACCCACAGAGCCGCGCGGCGAAGCAGCGTCTGTCCATGCTCAAACAGGGTCGCTGAGCGGAGGACGCGAGCCCGCTGGCGCTCCATCCACTGCTGAGCAGGCTCTCGTCCCTTTTGTCAGACAGGCGGGGACCGGCCCCGGGGTACGTGGCCGGTATCGGGTGCCTCCCCTACCTCAGGGCACCCGATATGAACGCCCTGCTGCTCGCCCTCCTCCTCTCGCACCCTGGCTCCGAGCCAGGGGTGCCGCTCGCCCAGGCCCGGCCGCCGTCCGCCGTGCGACAGCGGCCCCAGGGACACGGCGCGCCCAAGGTGCTGCCCATCCAGAATCCCAGGCCACAGTCGGCCCAGGGACAGGGCATTCCCGTGACGCCCCCGGGAGCGCCGTCACAGGCGCCCGGCGCGCCACGGCGGGGCACCCCTCCCCAGGGGCAATGGGACACGTCCGCCCCAGGGCCCGGTGAGGACACCGGGACGAGCGACGACCCGCCGGAGCCACCGCAGCCCGAAGTGTCGGACCCGCTGCTGACGCCCATGCCGCCCGCGCCCATCCAGGTGAAGTCCTGGGAGGAGGCGCTGGACATGGTGCGGCAGAGCTCCACCGACTTGAGGACCGCGCTGGCCCAGGTGGAGTCCGCGGCGGGACAGGCGCGCATCGCGCTGGCGGGCCTGCTGCCCGTCATCACCGGCACGGTGGGCGTGCAGTACAACGTGCTGGACCCCGACTCGACGACCTTCATCGGCGGCGGCACGGGGGGTGGCGT
>NZ_JABUMQ010000597.1:0-2631 GCF_013336645.1 Myxococcus sp. CA039A
AGAGGCGAAGCACGGAAGCACGGAGCAGCGGGGCCTGGGAGAGCTCGAACGGCTTCTGCGCTTCGAGTTGGGCCAGTCGCCGCGCTTCTGTCTCACGCGAGGCTTCGGGCACGGCCTCCAGGTCCGTTACCGGGACGGACAGCTCCACACGAGGAAGGATGTGCTGAACGGCCTCTCCATCCTCCTGGACGTGGAACGAGGTGCGCAGCGCTTCATGGCGCTGCACGAGTTCCTGAATCGCCCGCTCCAGCGCGGCGAGGTTCAGTCCCCCATGGAGCTGGATGGCCGAGGGGATGTTGTAGAAAGGGCTGCCCGGCTGGAGCCTGTCGAGGAACCACAGGCGCTGCTGCGCGAAGGACAGCGGCAGCGGCCCGGTACGAGGCACCGCCACGAGCGGAGGCAGCTGGAGCGACAGGTCCCCGTGACCCACGGCATCGACGCGAGCCGCGAGCGCCGCGACGGTCGGCGCTTCGAAGAGAGCGCGAAGGGGAAGCTCGACGTCGAAGGCCTTGCGGACACGAGAGACGACCTGAGTGGCGAGGAGGGAGTGGCCGCCAAGGGAGAAGAAGTCGTCGGAGACGCTGACGGAGTCGAGGTGGAGGACCTCTGCCCAGATGGCGGCGAGGCGAGCCTCGGTGGGGTTGCGAGGCGCGACGAAGGAGTCGGTGGGGCTGGAGTCGGGAGCCGGGAGCGCCTTCCTGTCGAGCTTGCCGTGGGTGTTGATGGGCAGAGCGTCGAGGGCGACGAAGGCCGAGGGCACCATGTACTCGGGGAGGCTGAGCAGCAGCTCCGCGCGCAGTGAGGAGGTGTCGACGGAAGCCGGGGTGACGTAGGCGACGAGGCGCTTGAGGCCCGGGACGTCTTCACGGACGAGGGCAGCGGCGTGGTGGACGGAAGCCAGCGCTTCGAGAGCGGCCTCGACTTCGCCCAGCTCGATGCGGAAGCCGCGCAGCTTCACCTGGAAGTCGATGCGGCCGAGGTACTCGAGGTGGCCGTGGGCAAGCCAGCGAGCCTTGTCACCGGTGCGGTAGAGGCGAGCGCCCGGCACCGAGGAGAAGGGGTTGGGGACGAAGCGCTCGGCGGTGAGGTCCGGACGGAGGTGGTAGCCGCGAGCCAGGCCGTCGCCGCCGATGAAGAGCTCTCCGGGGACGCCGATGGGAGCGGGCTGGAGCGAGGCGTCGAGGATGAAGGTGGCGACGTTGGAGAGCGGCCCACCGAGGGCGGGGCGAGCGGAAGCGCGGATGGAGAGCGCGGTGGTGTCGACGGTGGCCTCAGTGGGCCCGTAGACGTTGAAGGCGCTCAGCGAAGGCGCGGAGGAAAGCGCGGTCCAGAGAGAGTCGTCGATGGCCTCGCCGCCGATGAGGAGACGAAGGGGGCGGCCGGACTCCGCGAGGCCCTCGTCGAGGAGGAGGCGGAGGTGAGAAGGGGCGCAGTCGAGGACGTCGAGCTGGTGCTTCTGAATCCAGGAGAGAAGCAGCGGGACGTCTTCACGAGCAGCCTGAGGGACGAAGCAGAGGCAGTGGCCGTGGGAGAGGAAGACGAGCTGCTGGACGGAGGCGTCGAAGGAGAGGGGCGCGTTGAGGGAGATGCGGAGCGGGCGCTGGACGTCGGAGTAGACGGCAGAGGAGAGGGCGGAGAGGAGATTCACCACGGAGGAGTGGTGGACCATGACGCCCTTGGGCCTGCCGGTGGAGCCTGAGGTGTAGATGACGTAGGCGAGGTGAGAAGGATGGGAGACGCGAGGAGGGTTGGAGTCAGGGAGCGCGGCGAGAGAAGCGCGCAGGGCGTCGTCGTCGAGGCAGAGGGCCGAGCAGGAGGCCGAGTCGAGACGAGGCAGGAGGTGGGACTGGGTGAGGACGAAGGGAGCGCCGGAGTCCAGGAGCATGAAAACCAGGCGCTCGCGGGGGTAGGCGGGGTCGAGAGGGACGTAGGCGGCGCCGGCCTTGAGGATGGCGAGGAGGGCGACGAGGGAGTCGACGGAGCGCTCCAGGCAGAGGGCGACACGGACTTCGGGCCCGACACCGCGGGCGCGCAGCAGGTGAGCGAGCTGGTTCGAGCGCTGGTTGAGCTGGAGAAAGGAGAGAGACGCGGAGTCGTCGAGGACGGCGAGAGCGTCGGGCGTGAGAGCGGCCTGGGCCTCGAAGCGCTCGTGGAAGGCGCCAGTCCAGGGCAGCGCGCGGCGGGTGTTGTTCCACTCGACGAGCACCTGACGGCGCTCCTCGGCCGGCAACATTGGCAGCTCACCCACGAGGGTATCGGGGGTGGTGATGGCGGCGTCGAGGAGGGTGCCGAAGTGCGCGACCATCCGAGCGATGGTGGACTCATCGAACAAGTCCGTCCGGTAGCCCAGCGCGCCTTCCAGTCCCTCGCCCAGCGTCAGGGTGAGGTCGAACTTCGCGCTCTGCGCTCCCGAGTCGAAGGCCTCCAGGCGCAGCGGTGACGTCTCCACCGTGCTCCCAGGCACTTCCATGCTCGTCGTCGGTGCGTTCTGCAGGGCGAGCATCACCTGGAACAGCGGCGAGTGACTGAGGGTGCGGTGAGGGTTGAGTTCCTCGACGAGCTTCTCGAAGGGGACGTCCTGATGCTCGTAGGCGCCGAGCGTGGTGCGTTTCACCTGCGCGAGCAGCTCGC
>NZ_JABUMQ010000598.1:0-2602 GCF_013336645.1 Myxococcus sp. CA039A
CCCCTCGGCCCCCTCCTCACCCCTCGAACTCGACAGTCTATCTCGACACTCGAACCGCTCATTCCGACACCGACCTACCCGGACATCTCGACACCACCCTCGCGAATACTCGACACTGACGACTTGACACTGACAGTGTCGAGTCATACTGTCTGAGTCGTGAACACGCGGAAGACACAGAGCGAGTGGAAGCTGGCGGAGCTGGCCGAGGAGGCGGGCGTCTCGCCACGCACGGTGCGCTACTACGTCCAGCGGGGTCTGCTCCCCGCGCCGCCCTTTCGGGGGCCGGACACCGTGTATGGCGAGGAGCACGTCATACGACTCAAGGCCATCCGGGTCCTCCAGGCACGGTTCCTCCCCTTGGATGCCATCCAGGTGGAGCTCCAGCGCCTGTCGCTCGACGAGCTGCGCAAGCTCGCCGAGTCGGACGTCACCCCGACTCCGCCCACGTACGGGCCGACGAGCCTCACCGATTCACAAATCGTGGCACCGCCGGCCACCGGCCCGCGTCCCACGACGACGACACGCTACCAGCGCTGGGAGCTCATCCCCGGTCTGGAGCTGCATGTGGCGGATACAGCGGATGCCAAGGTTCGAGCCCTCGCCGAGCGCGTACGGGCCCTCATCGAAGAGTTCCAGGACAAGGAGAAGCCATGACGAAAGAGCATGCAGGGCTGTTCACTCGCGAGGGCGCGCAGGTTCCCCTTCAGGGCGTCGAAGTCACGGGTGAGCTGCTCGGCGGACATGCGCGCGTGCGCGTGCGCCAGCGCTACCGCAACGACGAGCCCCGCCCCATCGAAGCCGTCTACACCTTTCCCCTTCCGTCCGATGGCACCCTCTCCGCCTTCTCCATGACGTGCGCGGGCCGCCGCGTCGAAGGCATCGTCAAGGAGCGCGAGGAGGCCTTCCGCGCCTATGACGACGCCGTCACCGCGGGCCATGGCGCCGCCCTGCTCGACGAGGAGCGCTCCAACGTCTTCACCGCCCAGGTGGGCAACCTCCTCCCCAACGAGGAGACCATCGTCGAGGTGGAGTTCCTCCAGGCCGTCACCGCCGAGGAAGGCAGCGTCCGGTGGATGCTCCCCACGCTCGTCGCCCCGCGCTACATCCCCGGCAAGCCCGCCGGAGACCGCACCGGCCACGGCAGCGCCGAGCCCACGCCGCGCGTCCCCGACGCGGACCGCATCTCTCCTCCCATCGGCCAGGTGCAGTACGGCCTGCGCATGGACCTGCTCGTCGACCTGGGCCGCGAGGTCATCGTCGAGAGCCCCTCGCACGCCATCACCGTCACCCGCGAGAGCGGCACCCGCGCCCGCGTGAGCTTCTCTCGCGGCGAGGTGTCCCTGGACCGCGACCTGGTCCTCTCCCTGCGCAGCTCCGACACGAGCGCCGTCTTCACCCCGCTCGCCACGCACCGCAAGGGCGACAAGCCCGGCACGTTCGCCCTCACCGTGGTGCCCGACCTCCTGGGCATGGCCTCCGCGCCCCCCAAGCAGGAGGTCATCTTCCTGGTGGACGTCTCCGGCTCCATGGACGGCGACAGCCTGCCCCAGGCCCAGGCCGCGCTCCGGCTCTGCTTGCGACACCTGCGCGAAGGCGACCGCTTCAACGTCATCGCCTTCGAGAGTTCCTTCCACTCCTTCCAGCCCCTGCCCGTGCCCTTCACCCAGCGCATGCTGGAAGAGGCGGACCGGTGGGTGGCTGCGCTCCGGGCCGGCGGCGGAACGGAGCTGCTCGGGCCTATGCAGACCGCCGCTCGCACCGCGCCGGACGGCGTGCTCGTGCTCTTGACGGACGGACAGGTGGGCAACGAGGACGAAATCCTCCGCGCCGTGCTCGCCGAGCGGAAGTCGGCGCGCGTGTATTCATTCGGCATCGGCACCAACGTCAGCGATGCCCTGCTGCGCGACATGGCGAAGCAGACCGGCGGCGACGTGGAGTTCATCCACCCCGGCGAGCGCATCGACGACAAGGTCGTCGCCCAGTTCTCCCGCGCGCTCGCGCCGCGCATCACTGAACTCCAGGTCTACTTCGACGGCGTCGAGGGCACGGAGCTGGCCCCCGGCGAGCTGCCTCCCATGGTCGACGGCATGCCCTGGACGCTCCTGGGCCGCTACCCCACGCCAGGCACCGGCAAGGTGACGCTGCGGGGCCGCTCGGGCCGCGAGCCCTTCGCGCTCACCGTTCGCGTGGACTTTCCCGCCGAGTCGGACCGTCCCGCCGTGGAGAAGTTGTGGGCCGCCGAGCGCATCAAGGGCTGGGAGGCCGCGAGCCTCACCGGCCGCCGCGCCGACTCCATGAAGAAGCGCATCGTCGAGCTCGCCGTCGAGCACCAGATTGTCACGCGCTACACGTCCTTCGTCGTCGTGGAGGAGCGCACCGGTGACAGGCGCGCCTCGGGCCAGCCGGAGACGCGCGTCGTCCCGGTGAATGCGCCCGCGGGCTGGGCCATGTTCGGCACGCAGAAGCACGAAGAGGCCGAGGTCGCTCCCATCATCCAGCGCCCCGGTGCGCGAAGCCGGGGTGGTAGCGCACCCGTGGCCGCGGGGCCCCCGTCGAGGCAGGCTCCCGCTCACGCCGTCATGGCTTCCGCCGGCGGACC
>NZ_JABUMQ010000599.1:0-2595 GCF_013336645.1 Myxococcus sp. CA039A
GCCACGGACAGCGGCGCCACCACGTCGTTGCCGTCCTCATCCTGGAGCAACTGTTCGATGCGCTGCTCCGCCTCGGTCAGCAGCTTCTCACCCCGGCGTACCAGCCGGATGCCTTCCTCGAACGCCTTGAGAGAGTCCTCCAACGACAGATTGCCGCTCTCCAGCCGGCCCACCGTCTCCTCGAGTCGGGACACGACGTCCCCGTACTGCCCGGGAACCTCGCCCTCCGCCGCCTTGTCCGCCTTGGACGCCTTGTCCGCCTTCGCCACAGCCTTCCACCTCCCCGTTCGGGGCGCGGGACTCTAGAGGGTGGCCCGTTAGCAGTCCACCGGCCCTTTTACCGACGTGACAGTGGCTTCGACTTCTTCACATCCGCCCAGCGTCTTCGCCCCATTCGCCGCGAGTTTGATGCCCAGGCGCTCTCCCACCTCGACATCCGCGGCGGAGCGCACCACCCCGCCGTCTCGCTGACGGAACACCACCGAGTAGCCACGCGACATCACCTTCAGCGGGCTCATCGCGTCCAGTCGCCCTTCCAGACGCTGGAAACGCCTCTGCGCTTCCGCCAGCGTCCCCTGCTGAAGCGCCCGCAGGCGTGCCTGGTGCGCCGCCAGCCGGGCATGCTCTCGCGAGATGAGCGCCGTCGGCGAGGCCCGCTCCAACCCGAGTCGCGCCGTCGCCAGCGTCGCCTGCCGCGTCGCCACGCCCGCGCGCGCCGCCTCCGACAGTCGCATGGCCAGCTTCAGCAGATGCGCCCGCTGCTCGCTCAGCCGGGCCTGGGGCCGCGAGCGCTGCAGGCGCTCCGTCAGCGCGCGCAGCGACTCACGGCGCTCGCGCACGGCGGGCCGCAGCACGCGCATCATCGCTTCCACCTGTTCGGACAGGTGCAGCCGCTGGTGGTTGAGCGCCCGCCGCGGATCATCCAGCCGGGAGGCGAGCTGACCCTGTCGCTCGCGCAGCTCCAGCACCCGGCGTTCCATGGCCCGGCGCAGCCGCCCCGCCTGGGTGGCCAGCGACAGCTCCAGGTCCGCGAGCACCGGCGCCAGTCGCTCCGCCGCCGCGCTGGGGGTCGCCGCCCGCCAGTCCGCCACGAAGTCGGAGATGGTGAAGTCAATCTCGTGGCCGATGGCCGACACCACCGGTACCGGCGAGGCGAAGATGGCGCGCGCCACCTCCTCCTCGTTGAAGGTCCAGAGGTCCTCCACCGAGCCACCGCCGCGCGTCACCACGATGACGTCCACGTCGGTGCGAGCCAGTCGGGCAATCGCCCGGGCCACCTCCGGCGCGGAGCCCTCGCCCTGCACGCGCGCGTCCGCCAGCAGCACGCTCAGCCGGGGGTTGCGCGAGTGCAGCACGCGCAAGAAGTCCTGGAGCGCCGCACCCGTGCGGCTCGTCACCACACCGATGCGCTGGGGCAGGAACGGCAACGGACGCGGGGCCCTCACACGGCGGTCGCCGATGAGCCCCTCGGCCGCCAGTCGCGCCTTGAGCTGTTCGAAGGCGAGCGCCAGCGCGCCCTCCCCCACCGGCTCCAGCCGCGAGACGATGAGGCTGTAGCGCCCCTGCGGCTCGTACAGGTCGACGCTGCCCTCGGCCAGCACCTCCATGCCGTCGCGCAGCGCGAAGCGCATCCTCCCCGCCATCGAGGCCCACACCTTGGCGTCGATGGAGGCGACGGAGTCCTTCAGCGAGAAGTACCAATGCCCTCGCGCGTTGGCGCCGCGAAAGCCCGTCACCTCACCGCGAACCAGCACACGCGCGAAGCGGGACTCCAACGTCTGTTTGAGCTGACGTGTGAGCTCGGCCACCGAAAGCACCGAGCGCTCGGGCTTGGGCGGCGAGGCGGGCACACCCTCCAACGGCCCCAACAGCCCCGTGCCGTCCGCGTCCACCGGAGGAGGCGGTGGAGGCGCCTTCCTCGGCAGGGCCACCACGCGCGGCGCCGACGGCGGCGCGGCGGTGGAGGGCGCGGGAGTGGCTCCGAACAAGTCCCACTGAGAACCCGACGTGACGGGCGGCGGTGACTCGCCGCCCGCGCCCTTGCGCTTCTTCATCGCGAGAGCTTCTCGACCCAGGACTTCGCCTTGTCGTGGTACTCGTCATCCGGAGGCGTCATGGCCACCACGTCCTTGAACTTGGGCAGCGCGTCCTCGGGGCTGCCGTCCTTCAGGGAGTAGGCCAGGAGGTAGAGCTCCCGCCCCTTCGTCTTCAGCTCGCTGATGATGTTCGCCGCGCCCGCGTGGCCCGGGTCGGCCTGCAACGTGCGCCGCGCGAACTCCATGGCGCGGGCCCACTGACCGGAAGCCTTCGCGGAGCTGGCGCTCTTGTAGAAGATGGTCGCCGCGCGAGTGCCCGCGTTGCGCGCCATCTTGCTGGTGCGCCCGTCGGTGATGTCCTTGTCGAGCGACAGCAGCTTTTGCAGCCCCTTCGCCTCCAGGTCCTCCAGTCGCTTGTAGAGCGTGCTGAACTCCGACATCTGCGCGAGCAGCTTCTTGCACTGCGGGTTCTTCGACATGCACGCGTTGAGGATGGCCACGGCGCCGGACATATCGCCGTCGCGGAAGCGCTCGACGGCGGGCTCCCAGGGCTTGGGGG
>NZ_JABUMQ010000059.1:0-40499 GCF_013336645.1 Myxococcus sp. CA039A
GGGCGGGTGGGCTACCGCGTGGTGGCGCAGCTGAGGGAGATGGAGAAGGACGTGGTGGTGGTGGAGAAGCGCGAGGACGCGGCCTTCGTCTCCGCCCTGCGGGACGAGAACGTGCCGCTGCTCATCGACGACACGCGCAGCCCGCTGTGCCTGCCGCGCACCAACGTGAAGGACGCGTCCGCCATCGTCTGCGCGACGGACGATGACCTGGCCAACCTCAACATCGCGCTGGATGCACGGAGGATGAACCCGAACATCCGCGTCGTCATCCGGCTGTTCGACGAGGACCTGAGCGGCAAGGTGCGCGACACCTTCAAGGCGGAGGCGCTCTCCAGCTCGTCGCTCGCCGCGCCCGCCATGGCGCTGGCGGCCCTGGACCCGCGCATCATCCACTCGTTCCACCTGGGCAAGCACCTGATGGTGGTGTCCAACTTCGAGGCGCGAGAGGGCCTGCCCGGCCTGACCATCTCCGACATCCGGGACAGGTTCGGCGGGCTGGCGCTGTCGCTGCTTCGCGGCAGTCACGAGCGGCTGCACCCGGTGGGCGAGGAGGTCATCCGCCCCGGTGACATCCTGGCCATCCAGGCGTCGTATCCGGAGTACCGCCGCCTGCGCGCCTTCGCGTGCGAGGCGGAGCCGCCCACCTGGTCCCACCAGGACCCGCCTCCGCTCCCGGGGCAGCGCAAGGTGGGCTGAGTCCCGGCGTCACACCGTCCTCGCTGTCGCGGGGCGGGTGGCGCTGGTGGACGCGAGCGCGGCGCCGCCGTGCTCCAGCGCCGAGGGAAGCGCGAGGGCTCGAGTGAGCAGGGCCGCGAGGGGCTCCCACTCGACGAGGAAGCCGTCGTGGCCGTAGAGGCTGGACAGCTCCGCGTGCTCCGCATGACGTCCGAGCGCGCGCAGTCGCCGGGCCAGGGCCTCCATGTGCTCGGGGAAGAAGAGCTGGTCCCTGTCGATGCCCACGCACAGGGCGCTCGCGCGGATGCGCTCCAGTCCACCGTGCGGCGCACGGGCGAGGTCGTGGTGGTCCATGGCGCCCAACTGCGCGAGGTAGGCGCGCGCGTCGAAGCGGGCCTCCAGCTTGCGCCCCTGGTGCTCCAGGTAGCTCTGCACGGGGTAGAGCGCGCGGGAGGACCACGTGGGTGGACGCTGCTGACTGGCTTCGAGTCCGGGCTCGGCGCGGTAGGTGAGCATCGCGAGCTGTCGTGCCAGCTCGAGGCCGCGGTGGGGTGCCTCGGGGAAGCCGGGGTCCAGGAGCAGCGCCTGCCGCGCGACGTGGTTGAGGCCCACCACCCATGAGGACGCGGCTTCGGCGGTGGCGATGGGGGCCATGCGCGCGAAGCGCTCGGGAGCGAGGGCGGCGAGGCAGAGGACAATCATCCCACCCAGCGAGCCGCCGGTGACGAGGTCCACCTCCTGGATGCCCAACGCGTCGAGCGCGAGGAGGATGCTGCGGGCCTGGTCCCACGGCGTGACGGTGGCGGGAAGGTGTTGCTCGTCTTGTCGGAGGTCCCCCTTGGCGAGTGTGGGCGCGGGGCCGAAGCGCGTGTCGTCCGCGCGGCGGGGGAAGCCTTCGTCGGCGGGGCCCGTGGTGCCGTAGCAGGAGCCGAGGTTGTTGAAGCACAACAGCCGCACGCGCGTCGGGTCCAATGCGCGGCCAGGGCCGATGACGGGCTCCCACCAGCCGCCTTCGCCTCCCGCGCGCATGTCTCCGGTGAGCGCGTGCACGAGCAGCACGGTGGGCACGCGCGCGGAGGGGCAGGTGGTGCTTCGACGGCGTACGCGTTCGACGGCGTGGTGTTGCTCGGCGAGGGTGCGACGGACGACGCGCGGCGAGGTGGCCTGGGCTTCTTCGTCCGGGAGGAGCCGGGCGCGTGCGTGGAGCCACGGCAGGTCGTCCTCGGGGCCCCACCACCAGCCGCGCACGAGGTGGGGTGTGAGGCGGGCGCCTGCTTCCAGCGTCAGGTCCGGCGTGGTCACTTCAAAGAGGCGCGGCGTGGGCGCGCAGGGGAGGGAGGCCAAGGGAGACTCCGGACAAGCGGGTGTCGTCGCGGGCGCGCGGGGGCGTCCGGGAGGGAACGAGGTTCAGCTCGGGCGTGACGGGCTTCGCTCGGCTCCTACGGGGTGGAGCGAGGGCGCTGAAGGAGGGCCAGAAACGACGAAGCCCACCGACCCTCGCGGGGTGGGTGGGCTCGGTGGCTCGCCAGGGTCGGATGGACGTCAGCCGACACGGGCGGGCGGGAGCCCACCTGTCATCGACATTCGACGCATGGCGAGAAGGGACGTCATCGCCGCTAGGGATAAACGCTCGCCCCACGCGAGTCAAGCCGACCCACCGTGCCAGGGCGCGGCGTGAGAGGCGTGTGACACTCGCAGCGCCACGGTGTCGTGGGATTCCACGACGGCGCGGGAATCCCTCTCACGGGTTCGTGACGTGGGCGTTCGCGGTGTACGGGGCGAGCGCGCCGATGTGGCCGGGGCGGGCCTTCACGCGCGCGAGCCAGGCGGACACGGCGGGGAAGTCCCCCAGGTCCAGGCCCACGTCAGGGGCGACGTGGGTATAGGCATACAGGCCGATGTCGGCGACGGTGGGGCGCTCGCCCACGAGGAAGGTGTGGTGCTGGAGGTGGCGCTCCAGGGACTTGAGGGCGTTGCGGCCCGCCTCGATGCGCAGCAGGAATGTCTCCGGGTGGCGAGGGGCTCGGCCCGTGAGCTTCCAGAAGCGCGCGGTGCCGATGTTGGGCTCCACGGCGTTCTGCTCGAAGAAGAGCCACTGGTGGACCTGCGCGCGCTCAAAGGCATCTTGAGGGAGCAGCGGGGTGCCCTCGGCGAGGAAGAGGAGGATGGCGTTGGATTCGGCGAGGAAGCGCCCCGGTTCGGGCTCCAGGACGGGGATGCGGCCATCCGGGTTCTTGTGGCGGAGGAAGTCCTCCGTGCGGCTCTCGCCCGCGAAGATGTCCACGGGGACCAGCTCGTAGGGCCTGTCGAGCCAGGACAAGAGGAGGCGCAGCTTGTAGCCGTTGGCGGAAGGCGCGTAGTCGTAGAGGCGCATGCGAGGCTCCGGGTGGGGGCTGATGGGTGGCAGCGTAGGCCCCTGCCTCCAGGCGAGCGACCCGGTCCTTGCGGCCCGTGGCGTTCCGAGAGGGCGCAAGAACCGGGTTGAAGGGGCGGGGTCCGGGGGCCATACCGAGGGGAGGACACACCTTTCAACCAGGAGCCGGGACATGGCGACCAGCGACTACGCCCGAATCGAGCAGGCGATTCTCTATCTCGATGCGCATGCGCGCGAGCAGCCGTCCCTGGACGACGTCGCGGCGCACGTGGGGCTCAGCCCCTTCCACTTCCAGCGCCTCTTCACCCGCTGGGCGGGCATCAGCCCGAAGCGCTTCCTCCAGGTGCACACCCTCAGCTCGGCGCGTCGGCTGCTGGCCGAGCGGCGCAGCGTGCTCGACACGTCGTTCGCCGTGGGACTGTCGGGAGGTGGGCGACTGCACGAGCTCTTCGTCACGCTGACGGCGATGACGCCGGGGGAGTTCAAGCTCGGGGGCGAGGGGCTCACGGTGCACCACGGAGTGCATGTGTCGCCCTTCGGAGAGTGCCTGATTGCCGTGTGTGAGCGGGGCATCTGCGGACTGCACTTCCTCACGGGGGCGTCGGAAGCGCAGGCGCTGGCGGAGCTGCGAGCACAGTGGCCGAAGGCGACCTTCGTGGAGTCCATTCGGGAGACGGCGCCGTGGGTGGAGCGCATCTTCCCCGAGGCGCCGCCGAGTGGGCGCACGCCGCTGTCGGTGCTGGTGAAGGGGACGCCGTTCCAGGTGCAGGTGTGGCAGGCGCTGCTGCGCGTGGCGCCGGGAGAGGTGGCGACGTACGAGGACCTCGCCCGGGCCATTGGCAAGCCGAAGGCGGTGCGCGCGGTGGGCACGGCGGTGGGAGGCAACTCCGTGGCGTTGCTGATTCCCTGCCACCGCGTGCTGCGCAAGACGGGCGTCTTCGGGGACTACCGCTGGGGACCCGCGCGCAAGCAGGTGATGCTCGCGTGGGAGTCGCTGCGGTACGGGGCGGAGAACGAGGACGGCGAGCTCCGCGTCGAGGCCGCCCGGTCCGAACTGGCTTGAGTCGACGGGGAGCTAGGCGGCTTCGTCGAGCGGCAGCTTCTCCGCGAGCTCCTCGATGAAGTCGTCGATGACGTAGGGCACCGATGCGTCGCGCTCGGGGCCCTTCCGCGAGGGATGGTCGAACTCACCGGCGAGATGGCCAACGACCTCATGTCCGAGATGCGAGGCCAGCTCCGAAGGGCTCATCGAGTCGAAGGCGTCCACGTACGTATAGACGTCGTTGGTTTCCGGAATGCGCCACCCGCGAACGGATGACAGCTTCTTCCAGATGGGCCGCTGCACGAGCTCGTAGTCGAAGAAGACGAGTCGCGGCACGGCGAGGGCACCCAGCGGCGGCGTGGGTTGCCCCCAGATGAGCCGGTTGAGAATCTGCTCGTTCGTGAGTCCTTCGTTCCAGGTGTAGGCGGAGTGCTCCAGGACCCGGCGACGGAACGACTGGGAGTTCACGATGCGCTCGAGGATGTCGAGGGCCTCGCGCAGTCTGGCTCCGCGAGAAGCGTCGATGTTCACCTGCCGCTTGACCTGAAAACGCACCATGTTTCCTCCTGGGTTCTTTCAGCGAGAGGGCTCAGCCCAGCGCCGCGAGCGCCGAGACCTTGGCGATGATTTCGGGCGCCGAATGCACCAGGCTGGCAATCAAGGTGATCCACCCGATGACGCCCGTGGCCGCGCTTGCGACCAGTCGGATGACCAGTGACAGGACGGCCCCCGCCAGCCCCAGCGCGGCCGTCACCCGCTCCAGGCGCCGCAAGAGGCTTCGCGCCTCCTCCAACGGAGCCTCCTGGTCGATGAGCAGGACGGTGTCGCAGTCCATGTTGAGCCGGCAGCCCATGTTCAGCCGTGGGGCAGGGGGGAGCAGCTCTCCGCCCAGGAAGATGCCGATGCCGTCCACGAAGGCCGTGGCGGCTCGGCTCACCGCGCCGAGCACCTCGTTGGCGACGCGGAAGAGTGAGCGAAAGACATTGCGCGCCAGGGTCCTGACGAAGTCACCGACGGCCTCGAAGATGGTCGACAGGGACTGTCCGAGTCGCACGACCTGCCGCTTCAGCCATTTGAAGGTGCGCTTGATGCCGTCCCAGAGAAAGAAGTCCGAGTTGTCGACCTCGCTCGTCCAGTAGTCCTGGAGCTCGGCTTCGTTGGCCCGGACGAAGCCGAGGATGTCGTCGCGAGAGACATCCTCTTCGCGCTGCTGGCGTGCGAAGTCCTCGAACAGCTCCGGGGTGACCTGGTGGGTGGCGCTCTCCATGGCGGCCACGGTGAGGGGCCTCTTCGGATTGTTTCGCCAGTAGAGGTCCAGCGCCTTGAGCATCTTCTGCTGGGTGGCGGGCTCCCGAATGTCGCCCAGGGGATAGCCGTTCAGCCACAGCTCGTTGCGCGCGAGTCGCAGGAGAAAACGCCGTGCGGCGGAGAGGTTCTGTTCGGACAGTGCCAGCCCCTCCAGCGCCTGACGCACGGGAGGGGCGGCCTTCGCCACCTTGTCCACGAGGGCATCGTGAGACAGCACCAGCTCCATGGCCTGGCGCTCGGAGATGTTGCTGGAGGGGATGAGTCCCAGCTCGGCGGCGACGGCGCGGAAACGGGCGAGCTGGATGCGCAGGTTGTTCGTGTCGCTCGGGTCGACGGGGACGTTGGGGCGCAGGCCCAGCGTCGTCAGGCGGAGCTGGACGGCGCGCACGAGCACGGGACGCGCCATTCCACCGACGGGGTACCACTTGTCGATCTGGAGCGGGTCCTCCAGCGTGACGAACTCCTGGAGCGCATCCCACGTGGCCTGCTCGATGGTGGCGCCACTCGCCTCCAGCCCGATGTCCCTGCGAAAGACGTTGAGCCCCTTGAGGAGCTCCGCATTCATCTTGTCGCTCGTGGGGTCTCCCACGGCGTAGCCGAGGTGGCTCAGGCGCAGACGGACGGCGCGCACCACGAGCTGGTACCGCTCGTAGTTGGCTCCCTGCGACGAGGGCGTCAGGGCGGAGAGCGGGACGAGCCCCGTTCGCTGCTCCAGAATCTGGAGGTTCTCTTCCAGGTTCAATGCGTTCGCGAGGGGCTCTTCCCCACCGGCTCTCAGCGGCACGCCCTGCGCCGCGGAGAGTCTGCGGGGGCCATTGAACAGGGCCGCGACATGACCCTGTGTCGTCGATGGAGGCGGCATGTGGGAGCTCGGCCGGGGGCTCAGGTCTTGGAGACAATCTCCTTGAGGGTGTCGGCGAAGAAGTCCACGACGGCCTTCCGGGCAGCGAGGCTGGTCTCCACGGACTTGCGGTGCACGTCCAGCAGCTCCTGAAGCCGGGGAATGTCCTGCTCATCCGTCTGGAAGAGCTTCGTGTCTCCGTCGAACTTGATTTGAGTCGCCGCGACCAGCTTGATGACTGCTTCTGTCGTCACTCCGTTGACTGTCTTGGGCAGCGCGCTCTGCGTCAGGCTGTCCCAATTGATGACAGGATTGCCTTTGCTGTCGTTCTGGATGACGTGTTTGACCTGGCCTGTGTAGGTGATGACCTCCAGCGTCACGAGGTCATCGACCGCAGCATTGAGCTTCTCGAGCGCTTGCCTGAGTCCCATGTGTTTTCCCCCAATAAAGCTCGCGTCGACTCGCGGAGCCTGATGCTGGGATTCTACAGCGAGTCCGAACAGCGCCGTCAAGGCGAGGACTCAGGGGGCTTGTAGCGCACGGGTCGCGAAAGACCTTTCCGGTGGCCCGCATGGCGTTGAGCCGAGGGTGGGGATTTTCGCGGGCTTGTCTGTATTTGGAGTCCGTCGACGGGCGCGTTCTTGGGTGCGGTCGGACCCCATGAGGTGTCAGGATGGAACGGCTTCGTCATGGCGTTCCTGGCCCTTCCTCCGCATGCCGCGCTCTCTCCCCTGGTGATGGGGTACTGGTTCATCGAGGACCTGGAGGGTTCGTACGAGGGCAAGCCCATCCGGACGACGCCTCACGCGGGCGCCGTGCTGACGCTCAACTTCGGTCGGCCCTGTGCGAGTGAGTTCGCCGCGGGAGCGCCCCGCGCCTCGCTGCTGGGCATCCAGAGTCATCCCCGGAACTGGAGCTCCGGAGAGGGCTGCTCCTTCGTGATGGTGATGCTGCGACCACCGGGGCTCGCGCGTCTCTTTCCCGCCTTGGGGAAGGACAGCCGCGACGACATGTTGGAACTCGGTGGCGTCCTGGGGGATGGCGCCGCGCGGCGGCTCTGCGATGACCTCGCCGCCGCGTGGGCTCCACGTCGTGTCGCCGCGCGCCTGGATGACTGGTTGCTGCGACGCTTGTCCGCGAGCCGTGCCCTTGTCGGTGTGAGCCAGTTGGGACATGCCTGGGCGACCCTGCTGCGGACTTCGCGTGTGGACGAGGCCGCGAGAGAGGTGTCTGTGTCCAGACGGCAGCTCGAGCGCTGGTTCAGCCTGTACGCGGGGCACACGCCCAAGCAACTGCTCGGGCTCGACCGGATTCAATCCAGTCTCCACGCGGCCCAGACAGGGAAGGGAGACCCGCTCCAGGGCTTCAGCGACCAGGCCCATCAGATTCGACAGTGGCGTCGTCACCTGGGGATGACGCCAGGAAGGTACTCGCGCGCTTCGAAGTCGATTCTCGCCGAGTACTTCGCCCAGGCCCGGGATGCCGCACCCGAAGGACTGGCCCACTTCTTCTGACGGATGCTCTCTCGCTCCACCGTGGCAAGTGCGGGGGCTTGTCGCATTCGTTCAATACGCTCGCGGGACGGCGCTCCAGACTGTCTTTCCTCTGGATGAGAGAGGAGCCAGCGCGATGGGGCAGGGGACGTTCGTCGAGTATCGAGAAGGCGGGACTGACTGTGAGGCGTACGTCACCTGGGACTCGCGAAGCGATGCCCGTCGACCTTGCGTCCTGCTCGCTCACGCGTGGGATGGGCTGAACGCCCCGATGCGGGAGAAGGCGGAGGAGCTCGCGGCGCTCGGCTACGTGTGCTTTGCCCTGGACGTCTATGGCAAGGGCGTGAGGGGAGGCGTGGCCGATGACAACTCTCGCCTGATGGCGCCGTTCATGGCGGACCGCGCGCTCTTGCGCAGGAGGCTGTTGGCGGGATTCGAAGCGGCGCTCCGTCATCCCCTCGTGGATGCCGACCGGGTCGCCATCATCGGCTACTGCTTCGGTGGCCTGTGCGCCTTGGATCTCGCGAGGAGCGCCGTGCCGGGCCTGAAGGCCGCGGTGAGTTTCCATGGAGTCCTCAAGCCACCGCGGCTCGAGCCTCAGGAGCCCATCTCCGCCAAGGTCCTCATCCTCCATGGCTGGGAAGACCCGACCGGACCGTCTCCCGACGTGCTGGCAGTGGCACGCGAGCTGACCGAGGCCGGAGCCGACTGGCAGCTTCATGCCCATGGCCACGCCATGCACGCCTTCACCTATCCGGGGTTGCACAACCCCCAGGCGGGGCTCCAGTACCACCCGGCCGCGGCGAGGCGCTCCTGGGCCGCCATGCGGACCTTCCTCGACGAAGTCTTCGAGCCCTCGCCACGGTAGCTCCTGCCGTGGGGCCATGAGCGGCTCACGGAGCGAGGAGCCCGGCGGCAGGACTTGCTTCGCCGACCCTGGGCGCTCGCTTCGCTATTCAGTCGGTGCTTGCTGGAAGGACTTCCCACTCGGTCCGCTCAGGACATCCGGGCGACGAGCTTGAGTGGCAGGTTGCGCAGGAAGAATCCCACCACGGTCCACGGCCAGCCGGGGACGTAGGCGCTCACCGGCTCGCGCTCAATCGCCTTCACCAGCGCACGAGAGCCCGTCGCGGAGTCCACGGCGAAAGGCAGGTTCTTCGCCCCCGCGTTCAGCTCCGTGTGGATGTACCCGGGATAAATCGTCGACACCTTGATGGGCGTGTTCATCAGCTCCGCGCGAATGCCCTCCGTCAGCGTCGCGAGGCCCGCCTTCGTCGCCGCGTACACGGTGAGATGCCGAGGCAGCCCTCGCATCGCGCTCATGGACGAGATGGTGACGAGGTGTCCCTGGCCCTGCTTGCGCAGGATGCCCACGGCCGCTTCGCACTGCGCGACCGCGGCCACGAAGTTCGTCTGCGCCGTCTTCGCGTTGGTGGCGAAGTTCCCGGTGCCAATCCGCTTCCCCACGCCGATGCCCGCGTTGATGATGATGCGGTCCAGGCTGCCGAGGTCCTTCGCGAACGCCTCGAAGACCTCGAACACCTGCTCGTGCTCGTTCACATCCAGCGCGCGCACGGAGATGTGCAGGTCCGGATGCTTCGCCAGCAGCTCCGAGCGCAGCGCCTCCAGCCGGTCCGTGCGCCGGGCACACAGCGCGAGGTTGCGCCCCCGCGCCGCGAACTCGCGGGCCATGCCCTCACCCAGTCCGGAGCTGGCGCCGGTAATCAGGATGTTCTTGCGCATGGCGGTGTTCCTCAGCGGTAGGTGATGAGGGCGCGCTGAGGGCCCTCGAAGTGGGCGTGCTCGTTGAGCGTCGACATGTAGCGGCCCCGGTCACTGTAGATGACCTTGGTGATGCCACAGTTGGCGAGCGTCCAGTTCAACCGGAACGCGTGCTCATCTGGAATCTGGAGCAGGTGCTGGCAGATGGCCGTGACCGGGCCGCCCGAGGTGAACACCAGCGCTGTCTTCGACGGCCCCAGACCCTGGATGAGCGCGTCCAGCGCTCGCACACAGCGCTCCCGGAACTTGGGCCAGGGCTCCGTGTACTCCGCGTCGTGTTTCCCGGCGACCCAGCGCCCCACGGCTTGGGTGAAGAGTTCCTGGAACGCCCGGCGCGGGTCCGCTGCTCCCAGGAGGTCCTCCGCCAGGGCCGCGTGATTCGCGTAGCGCGGCGTGTGCCGGGCCACGAGTTCGTCGTGGTCGAACTCGTTGAATCCCGGCGTGCGCGTGGGCAGGAGGCTCGTGCCCATCGCGGTGAGGCACGTCTCCGCCGTCTGCCGGTGGCGGGTGAGCGTGCCGGTGACGACCGCGTCCACGGTCAGCCGTGGCTTGAGCGCCTCACCGAGTACTCGCGCCTGGATGTAGCCCGTCTCGGAGAGCTGGTCATAGTTCTCCGCGCCGAAGGACGCCTGACCATGACGGATGAGATACACGACGCCCATCAGCGGCCACCCTTCCGGATGAGGCGCTTGCAGCGCCAGTCGAAGTACGTCACCAGCGACCAGAAGTTCTTGAACGCCGGATTGCGCGTCTGCTTGTGGTGATAGCGGTAATAGATTTGCTGGATGATGCCGGCGAGCCGGAAGATTCCGAAGACCTCATAGAACGTCCAGTTGGCGGGCTTCAGGCCGGAGCGCTGGAGGTAGTAGTCGACGACCTCCTGGCGGCGCAGCATGCCGGGCACGTGCGTGGGCTGGCGCCGCGTGGCGCGCATGAAGAAGTCGTCATCGGCCTGGACCCAGTAGGCCAGCGCGCTGCCCAGGTCCATCAGCGGGTCGCCCAGCGTAGCCATCTCCCAGTCGAGCACGCCGATGACATGCGTGGGGTCTCCCGGGTCCAACACCACGTTGTCGAAGCGCCAGTCATTGTGGATGACGCAGGTGGCGACGTCGTCGGGGATGTGGTCCTTGAGCCAGGCGCGCACGTACTTGAAGCTCGGCACGTTCCACGTCCGGGCCTTCTCGTAGCGGTCCGACCAACCCTCCACCTGGCGCCTCGGGTAGCCGGCCCCTTTGCCGAGCGACGACAGGCCCACGGCCTGGGCGTCCACGGCGTGCAGCTCCAGCAGCCGGTCAACGACGTTGAGGCAGAGCTTGCGCGTCTCCGCGGGGCTGAGGTTCATGCCCCGGGGCATGTTGGCGCGAGGGATGATGCCCTCGATGCGCTCCATGACGTAGAAGTCCGCGCCGATGATGGCGGGGTCCTGGCACAGGCCCACCATCTCCGGCACCCACGGGTAGGTGGGCTTGAGCGCCTTCTGCACGCGGAACTCGCGCGACATGTCGTGCGCGGACTTCGCCTTCGTTCCCGCGGGCGGCCGGCGAAGGATGAGGTCTCGGTTCGGGTACTTGAGGCGGTACGTCCAGTTGGACGCGCCCCCCGAGAACTGCGTCACCGTGGGCGAGCCCTCGAGCGTGGGTACCTGCTGCTTGAGCCAGGCATCGACGGCGGCGACGTTCAGCTCCTCACCGGCGCGGATGGAGCCGGGTGCGTCGAGCGAAGTGGAAGGCGTGGCGTGGGTTGCCATGGTGGGTCACTTCCTGGAGAAGCCGCGCTTGGCCAGTTCGATTCGGGCGATGACGCCCTTGTGCACCTCGTCCGGACCGTCCGCGAGCCGCAGCGTGCGCGCCTGTCCGAAGAAGCCCGCGAGCGCCGTGTCATTGGACACGCCCGCGCCGCCGTGAATCTGGATGGCGTCGTCGACGATGCGCTGGAGCATGCTCGGGGCGACGACCTTGATGGCGGAAATCTCGGTCATCGCGCCCAGGGGGCCCACCTGGTCCATCTTCCACGCGGCGTAGAGCGTGAGCAGGCGGGCCTGGTCGATGGCGATGCGGGCCTCGGCCACGCGCTCGCGGTTGCCACCCAGGTTCATGATGGGCTTGCCGAAGGCCGTGCGGTTCATGCCCCGGTCAATCATCAACTCGAGCGCCCGCTCCGCCGCGCCGACACAGCGCATGCAGTGGTGGATGCGGCCGGGGCCCAGTCTGCCCTGGGCAATCTCGAAGCCCATGCCCGGACCGCCGATGATGTTGGAGAGCGGCACGCGCACGTTGTCGAAGCGCACCTCGCCGTGGCCGTGGGGCGCGTCGTACTCGCCGAAGACGGGCAGCATGCGCTTGATGGTGACGCCCGGCGCGTCCAGGGGCACGAGCACCATGGAGTGCTGGTGGTGACGGTCGCCCCCGGCGTCGGGCGTGCGCGCCATGAAGATGGTGACCTTGGCGTTGGGGTGCCCCAGGCCGGTGGACCACCACTTGGTGCCGTTGAGGATGACCTCGTCGCCTTCGACGACGGCGGTGGCCTCCATGTTGGTGGCGTCCGAGGAGGCCACTCCAGGCTCCGTCATGCAGAACACCGAGCGGATTTCACCCGCGAGCAGCGGCTTGAGCCAGCGCTCCTGCTGGGCGGGGGTGCCGTACTTCCACAGCACCTCCATGTTGCCGGTGTCGGGGGCGTTGCAGTTGAAGACCTCGGGGGCCATCAGGCTGCGCCCGGTCTCCTCGGCGATGGGGGCGTATTCGAGCGTGGTGAGGCCCGGGGCCAGCTTCTCGTCCGGGAGGAAGAGGTTCCAGAGTCCCTTCGCCTTGGCGAGGGCCTTGAGGTCTTCCATGACGGAGGACACCGGCCACGTTTTCCAGTCACCGCCACGGGAGGCCTCCATGACCTCCTGGTAGTAGCGCTCCTCGGCGGGCTCGATGTGCTCGCGCATGAACTGCTTCACGCGCTCCAGGTAGTCCTTGGCCTTGGCGCTCGGCTCGAAGTTCACGGTGCAGCCTCCTCTCACGAGAGGAGGCCATCCTTGGCACCCGTCTCTTGTTGAATCCACTGAATGTTGGTCATGTGTCGTCATGAGCCCAGTTCACGATTCAGCGCGACGGCAGGGGGCCCCCGACCTCAACCTCTTCAGGGTGTTCGACGTCGTCTACCGGGAGCGCAACCTGACGCGCGCGGCGGAGGTGCTGTTCCTCAGCCAGTCCGCGGTGAGCCATGCGCTGACGCGCCTGCGCGAGCAATTGGGGGCTCCCTTATTCGTCCGGGAGGGGCGCGGGGTGGCGCCCACGCCGCTGGCGGAGCGACTGGCACCGGAGATTCGCGAGGCGCTGGCCCTGCTGCAGCAGGCGGTGCATCACACCCGGGGCTTCGAGCCCACGCGGGACGTGGGCACCTTCACGCTGGCGATGAGCGACATGCTGGAGCCGTCCATCGTCCCCCGGCTCGTGGCTCGGCTCCGGGAGCACAGTCCCAAGGCCCGCATCAGCAGTGTGCGGCTGGAGCGGACGCGGCTGGAGCGAGACCTCGCCTCCGGCAAGTTGGACCTGGCCATCGACGTGGAGCAACCCACCAGCGCTCAGTTGCGGCACACGGCCTTTACCCATGACGCGTTCTGCGTGGTGAGCCGCAAGCGCAGGCGATTGGACGTGGCGGCGTACATGGGCGCGCGACATGTCACGGTGTCCTCGCGGCGCACGGGGTTGGCGGTGGAGGACCTGGTGCTCAGCCGTCTGGGATACCAGCGCGAGGTGACGGTGCGCTGCCGGCACTACGAGACGGCCTGCCGCATCGTGTCCGGCTCAGACTTGATGTTGACGATGCCCCGGCGCCGCGCGGAGGAGATCAACGCGGAGCTCGACAACCACCTGTTGCCCATGCCGCTCGCGCTGCCCCGACTGGAGCTGCACCTGTACTGGCACCGCTCCGAGGACAGCGAACCGCGCAGTCAGTGGTTGCGAGCGGAGCTTCAATCCCTGGCGAAGGTGTTGATGGACGCGAGGCGTGGCGCGTGAGTGGATGACGGCTTACTCCGCTTCGAACGTCGCGAGGTCGACCGTCGCGGCGCGCAGTTGTTCGACGACCCGGGGTTCGGGCCACGCGACGGTGCGATAGCGCGTCGGCCACAGGTCCGGCACCAGCTCAAAGCACTCGGGCGCCAAGCGCCTCGCCAGGGGGAAGGACACGATGAAGGGGGCCCCCTCGTCGTCGTCGATGCTCACCAGGTCCGCTTCGGGAAGCAGCATGTCCTGGTCCTTGATCCACATCGTCCAGGCGAGGGGATACCCATCCGTGTTGCGGGTGTTGAGCGTGAAGTCGGAGAGGAGCGTGTCCACGCCCTCCGCCTCATGCCAGGCCTGGAGGCTCTCCTTCTGGAGTTCGTACTCCCTCAGCGCGAACAACGCGTGTCCGTGGCGCACGCGTCGCGCGAGCTCATTATTGCCACGGCGGAGATAGGGAGCCACGCGGCCCGCGCTGTCCAGGGTGTAGAGCGCGGGTGAGATGGCGTGTGGGTTGGACTCGAACTCCAACTGCGCCTGCTCGCACAACTGGGTGACCCTGGCTTCATCCTGACCACCAGTGACGATGAGTCTGGAGCGTGTGGGAACGCTGATGACGGGACGTCCGCTGACCTTGCCAGCGCAAGACGCGAGGAAGCCAGGGTCCAGCAGCCGCGAGGATTCGTAGACGTCATCTTCTGAGTCAGCGACACGGGCGAGGTTGGCGAAGGCGGCCGCGAAGGCCTCCTCCTCGGAGATCTCCCACCTCGCCAGGTGCTCATGCCACATATGCGAGGTGGAGTTGGGCAGCTCCATCACCAGCAGCACCCGCAGGAAAGGGATGGGACGTCGCTCCACCAGGGCGTTGGCCACCTCCCTCGAGGCCCTGGGCCCAAAAGAGGCCGGGCGAACCACGGGCATCACCTTCTCCCGGACGTCCGCCCAGGAGTCCGGGAGCGACGCTGGCATCGTGAGGGCGGTGAAGAACTGCCGGACATGGTGGGAGCGCTCTTCCGGCGTCATGTCTTGCGTGGCCAGCAAGAGGCTCTCCAGGTTCATCCGGGTGGAGGAACCATTCACCCGGAACCCCACGGCAAACTCATCCACCACTCGTTTGACGCTGAGCACATAGGGGAGGGAGTACAACACCGCCTCCACCTCGAGCAGCAGCACCTCACGGGTGCGCGAGGTCGCGGAGGCTTTCTTCTCCAACCCCAGAAGTCTTTTGAAGAACTCCATGGGCGGAGGGTTATAGCGCACCGGACTCCATCCGCGGCCACAGGAGCCAATCACTGTCGATGCCAGGCTCCGTCATGGGGGCTGGTCGGACGACCAGGGGGCGTCGGACCTGCCTGGGAGCAGCTTCATCCCGCGGAGCTTCCGGAACCAACCCCAATCACCCTCCTTCATTTCGAAGACCTCCCCCGTCCACTCCCCCAGCACGACCTGCGCACAGCCGGCCAGCTCCACCTCCGCATAGGCGACAGCCGCCTTCGAGCATCGCTCCCCGAGCACGGACAGGTCGGTCACGAGAGAGATGAGCTTGTGGCAGGGGCCCGTGCCCAGACCCCCATCCGACGCCAGCTGGCCCCGTCCGTCGCGGCCCCTCTCCGAACCTCACCCCTGCGATGCAGGAGCTGAAGCGCATCGGCTGAACTCTCTCACGCGACAACTACCTTGACGCTCACCGGCAGCGGCCTCAGCCATGCGCGAGTTCGCCGCTCGGCTGATGCCACTACCGTGAGCACCCGAGGTCACGCCTCGATGTCGAACGCGAGTGACGCGCGCTCACCGGGCTCCACGTGCAGCAGGCCCTCACCGGTGGCCAGTGCTCCGGCAGCAGCCGTCCACGGCTCCACGCAGACGAAGTCCTTGCCGCGAAGGGTCCACACCACCAGCATCTTGAACTCCGGGCTCCACGACAGGTGCACGGGCCTCAAGCCCGGTCCACGTCCCAGAATCGTCCCCGGGCCCGAGTGGTCCCTCAGGTGCAGGTCCACCTCGTCCAGCGTCAGGTCGAACCCGGTGAAGGGCACCTCGCGCTTGTTCCGGTTGTCCCACGCGTGTGTCGCGTCCGTGTCCACCGTGGCCACGGCCTTCGCCGCGTCCGGCACCCGGAAGTACGGATGGAAGCCCAGGTGCAGGGGCAGGGGACGCGTGTCGCGGTTCTCCACGTCGAAGTCCAACGTGAGCCGCGTGCCCACCAGGGAGAAGGTGAGCTGCGCGTCGAAGGCCCACGGGAACTGGCGCAGCGTCTCCTCGGTGGAGGACAGCCCCAGCACCAGCAGCGAGTCCTCCGCCTGGCGCACGGTCCACGGCAGCCTGCGCGCGAAGCCGTGCTGCGACATCGTGAAGGACTTGCGGTCCGCGGGGTACGTGTCACCCGGAAGGGGCCCGGCGATGGGGAACAGCACGGGGATGCCACCGCGCACGTTCTTCGCCGGGTCCGCCACGGTGGCCTCGTCGAGGTAGAGCACCTCGTCGCCGTCCACCGTCATCCTCGAGACGAGGGCCCCGCGTGAAGGAATCACCTCCACGCGGCACCCACCGTCCACCAACGCGTACGTCTCCAACCCGGCGATGCCGGGGAACACTCGGCTCATACGAGCCTAGATACCCCCATCGTGGGGGTCGCTGTCCATGAAGGGATACGGCACCTTCACGGGCGGCGCGAAGTTCTCCTTCACCGTGCGAGGGCTGGTCCACCGGATGAGGTTGAGCAGCGAGCCCGCCTTGTCGTTGGTGCCCGACGCGCGCGAGCCGCCGAAGGGCTGCTGGCCCACCACCGCGCCCGTGGGCTTGTCGTTGATGTAGATGTTGCCCGCGGCGTGGCGCAGCTCGCTCATCGCCGTGTCGATGGCCTTCCTGTCACGGCCGAAGATGGCGCCCGTCAGCGCATACGTCGCGCTCTGGTCCACCTCGCGCAGCGTCTCCACGTACTTCGCGTCGGGATACACATACACGCCGACCAGCGGCGCGAAGATTTCCTCGCGCAGGATGCGGTGACGCGGGTTGGTGAGCTGCACCAGCGTGGGCTTGACGAACCAGCCTTCCTTCCGGTCCGCCTCGCCGCCCGCGACGATGCTCGCCTCGCCGTCCTGCTTCGCCAGGTCGATGTACGAGGAGACCTTCTTGAAGGACTTCTCGTCGATGACGGCGCCCATGAAGTTGCGGAAGTCCGTCACGTCGCCCATGCGGATGTCGCCGATGAGCCCCTGGAGGCGGGACTTGAGCTTGGGCCACAGGGACTCGGGCACGTAGACGCGGCTGGCCGCCGAGCACTTCTGCCCCTGGTACTCGAAGCCGCCCCGGACGATGGCCACCGCGAGCGCGTCCACGTCGTCCGCCGCCGACGCGTGCGCCACGATGAAGTCCTTGCCGCCCGTCTCTCCCACCAGTCGCGGGTACTGCTTGTACCTGCCGATGTTCTCTCCCACCGTCTTCCACATGGAGTTGAACGTCGGCGTGGAGCCGGTGAAGTGGATGCCGCCCAGATGCGGGCTCGCCAACGTCGGATTGCCCACCGTGGGGCCGTCGCCGTTGAGCATGTTGATGACGCCGTCGGGCAGGCCCGCCTCGCGCAGCAGCTCCATGAAGTACCAGGCGCTCAGCGCGGCCGTGGAGGACGGCTTGAACAGCACCACGTTGCCCATGATGGCGGGCGCGGTGCAGAGGTTCATCGCGATGGACGTGAAGTTGAACGGCGCCACCGCGAACACGAAGCCGTCCAGCGGACGGTAGTCCAGCATGTTCCACGTCTGCGGCGAGGACTCCGGCTGGATGGCGAGAATCTGCTCGGCGAAGTGGACGTTGTAGCGCAGGAAGTCGATGGCCTCGCACGCCGCGTCGATCTCCGCCTGGTGGGCCGTCTTGGACTGACCCAGCATGGTGGACGCGTTGATGAGCGGGCGGTAGCGCGTGGCGAGCAGCTCCGCGGCGCGCAGGAAGATGGCGGCGCGCGAGGTGAACGACATGCGCGCCCAGTCCTCCTTCACGGCCAGGGCGGCCTGGATGGCCTGCTCCACGTGGCTGGCGTCCGCCTCGTGCAGCGTGGCCAGCACATGCGAGTGCCGGTGCGGCATGCGGACGGTGTCCGTCTTGCCGCTGCGCACCTGCTTGCCGCCGATGAGCAGCGGGATGTCAATCTGCTCACCGGCCATGCGCTTGAGTGTGGCCTGGAGTTCACGGCGCTCGGGAGCACCGGGCGCGTAGGGCAGGATGGGCTCGTTTCGGGGAGCCGGGACGCGGGGGATGGCGTTGATCACGCGGAAGACCTCGGGACGGGGCGAAGAAAAAGGGCGGGCGAGCATTAACCAACCCGCTCCACCGGGGAAGCGTGGAAGCGGGCCGTCGTCAGCGCCCGGACACCCGCTGTCAACCCCCAGGCAGGCCGGGTATTTCCCACCACCCCGCCTGGCGGCTCATACCGCGCGAGGGGGGCACATTGACCGCGCGACACAGCGCGCGGTTACGATGGGGCATGCGCATCCCGCCCCCGAGCCCCGTGATGCCGCCTGTTCCTGGCCTCGTCGCCCTGGAAGAGGCGCTCCGGAAGGACCTCGAGCGGTTGGAGTATCCCCGGCGCTCCTGGGTGCTCCCTCGCCGCACCCGCGCCGGCAAGGCCGTGCTGGATGTCCTCATCATCGGCGGAGGGCAGAGCGGCCTCACCGCCGCCTTCGGGTTGATGCGCGAGAAGGTGACGAACCTGCTCGTCGTCGATGACGGAGAGCAGGACCTCGCCGGACCGTGGAAGACCTTCGCGCGCATGCACACGCTGCGCACGCCCAAGCACCTCACCGGCCCCGACCACAACCTCCCCAACCTCTGCTTCCAGTCCTGGTTCGAGGCCCAGTACGGCGAGGCCGCCTGGACCTCCCTGGAGCGCATCCCCAAGGAGCTGTGGGCGGACTTCCTCGGGTGGTATCGGCGCACGCTGGGCATCCCCGTGCGCTGCCGCTCGCGCGCGGGTGCGCTGACGTGGAGCGCGGAGGACGACTGCTTCCAGGTGCCGCTGGAGGACCTGCGCACCGGGCAGGTCGAGGTCCTCCCTGCGCGAAAAATCGTGCTGGCCACGGGCATCGACGGCTCGGGACGCTGGGAAGTCCCGGCGGTGGTGGCGGGGCTGCCGCGCGAGTTGTACGCGCAGACGCGCGAGGACATCGACTTCGAGGCGCTCCGGGGGCGCAAGCTGGGCGTGCTCGGCGCGGGGGCCTCCGCGTTCGACAACGCCTCCGTCGCGCTGGAGCACGGCGCGGGCGAGGTGCACCTCTTCTACCGGCGCAAGACGCTGCCCACCGTCAACCCGTATCGCTGGGCGGAGTTCGTCGGCTTCCTCAAGCACCATGCGGACCTGCCGGACGCGGACAAGTGGCGCTTCATCCATCGCATCTTCGAGATGGGGCAACTGCCTCCCGCCGACACGTACCGCCGCGCCCGCGCGTATCCCCAGTTCCACCTGCACGCGGAGAGCCCGTGGGTGGGCGCCGAGGAAGTGGACGGGCAGGTCCGCGTCACCACGCCGCGGGGGCACTACACCTTCGACAAGCTCATCGTCGGCAGCGGCACCGTGACGGACCTCTCGCTACGGCCGGAGCTGGCGAACCTGCACCAGGACATCGCGCTCTGGAAGGACCGCTTCACGCCGCCCTCGGGCCAGGCGCACACGGACCTGCTGCGTCATCCGTACCTGGGGCCTGGCTTCGAGTTGCAGGAGAAGCACCCGGGCCGCGCGCCGCATCTGGCGTCCATCTTCAACTACACCTTCGGGTGTCTGCTCTCGCTGGGCTTCGGTGGCGCGAGCATCTCTGGCATGAAGTACAGCCTGCCTCGACTGACGGCGGGCGTGACGCGGCAGCTCTACGTGGATGACCGGGACGCGTTCTTCAGCGCCCTGGAGTGCTTCGACGAGAAGGAATTCGAACCATGAGCAGTGGTGAGTTCGGGCTGCGCAGCCGTCGCGTCCTCGCGGCGGGAGGGATGCGTGAGGCCGTGGTGGTGGTGACGGACGGTCGGGTGGAGAAGGTGGCGGGGCCGGGAGAGGCCCTCGGCGCCCTGACGGTGACGGACGTGGGCAATCACGTGGTGATGCCCGGCGTGGTGGACTGCCACGCGCACATCAACGAGCCCGGCCGCACGGAGTGGGAAGGCTTCGCGACGGCCACGCGCGCGGCGGCGGCCGGAGGCATCACCACCGTCGTGGACATGCCGCTCAACTCGCTGCCGCCCACCACCACGCTGGAGGCGCTGAAGCTCAAGGCGAGCGCGGCGCGTGAGTCCAGTCAGGTGGACCACGGCTTCTGGGGCGGCGTGATTCCAGGCAACGCGAACGAGCTGGAGGCGCTCATCGACGCGGGGGTCGCGGGCTTCAAGTGTTTCCTGTGTCCCTCCGGCGTGGACGAGTTTCCCCCGGCGGACCGCGCGGTGCTCGACGTGGCGATGCCGATTCTCGCGCGGCGGGGCATTCCGCTCATCGTCCACGCGGAGCTGGAGTCTCCGCTGGCGGAGGCGGACGCGGGCGGCCCTCGCACGTACCGCGCCTATCTGGAGTCCCGGCCTCGACGCTGGGAGCAGGATGCCATCCGGATGATGGTGGAGCTGGCGCGTCAGCACCGCTGCCGGGTCCACATCGTCCATCTGTCGTCGGCGGATGCGCTGCCGTTGCTGGCGGACGCGCGCCGGGAGGGTCTGGATGTCTCGGTGGAGACGTGTCCGCACTACCTCAGCTTCACCGCCGAGGAAATCGAAGACGGGGCGACGCACTTCAAGTGCGCGCCACCCATCCGCGAGGCTGAGAACCGTGAGCGGCTCTGGGCCGGGCTGGCGCGGGGCGACATCGAGCTGGTCGTGTCGGACCACTCGCCCTGCACGCCGGCGCTGAAGCTCCTGGAGCGTGGCGACTTCAGCGCGGCGTGGGGCGGAATCGCGTCGCTCCAGCTCAGCCTGCCGGCCGTGTGGACGGAGGCGCGCAAGCGAGGACATGGCCTGGAGACGCTGGCGCGCTGGATGTGTGAAGCCCCGGCCCGGCTGGTGGGACTGCATGGCACGAAGGGGACGCTCGCGCCCGGCGCGGACGCGGACCTGCTGGTGTTCGACCCCGAGGCCACCTTCATCGTGGAGCCCACGCGGCTCCAGCACCGTCATCCCCTGACGCCGTACGCGGGCCGCACGCTCTCGGGGGTGGTGGAGACGACGTTCCTGCGCGGGACGAAAATCTACGAGCGAGGACAGCCGTTCCCTCGCCCGAGTGGAACCTGGGTGCGTCGCCCGTCCTCGGCGCGCATCGCCGCTTGAAGCCTCTGGAGAGTACACACCATGCATGCACCGGAAGAGGGGAAGCTGCGCGTCGGCTTCACCGAGCTCATCGATTTGGCCGCGGAGAAGGTTGGCGGCAAGGCCCTGCTGGCCAGTGACGAGTTCTTCGCCGGCAAGGAGAACCTGCTCAAGCCCGGCCGGGGCGTCTTCATCCCCGACAAGTACACCGAGCAGGGCAAGTGGATGGACGGCTGGGAGTCGCGCCGCAAGCGCGTGCCCGGCCACGACTGGTGCATCCTCCAGCTCGGCCTGCCCGGCGTGCTGCGTGGCGTGGACGTCGACACCAACCATTTCGTGGGCAACTTCCCCGAGTACGCCTCCGTGGACGCGCTGGAGGTCGAAGGCTCGCCCTCCGCGCAGTCGCTGGTGGACGCGAAGTGGACGCGCATCCTTCCGCAGCTCCGGCTGCAGGGCGGCTCGCGCAACCTCTTCCCCATCCTGAGCGAGCAGCGCTGGACGCACCTGCGCCTCAACATCTACCCGGACGGCGGCGTGGCGCGTTTTCGCGTCCATGGCGAGGTGCGGCCGGACCTGACGCGGCTGACGCATGCGAATGGCTCGGTGGACCTGGCGGCGGCGGAGAACGGCGGCACGGTGTCCGCGTGCAACGATGCCTTCTTCGGGCCGAAGGACAACCTCATCCTGCCGGGTCGCGCCGCGAACATGGGCGAGGGCTGGGAGACGCGCCGCAAGCGCCTGCTGCCGGGCTTCGACTGGATTGTGGTGAAGCTGGCCGTCCCCGGCTCCGTGGAGCGCGTGGAGGTGGACACCGCGCACTACAAGGGCAACTTCCCGGAGAGCGCATCCCTGGAGGGCATCACTCTGCGCGAGCCGGTGGTGGACTTCGCCAACGCGCATGACCTCGTCTGGACGGAGCTGCTGCCGCGCACGAAGCTGCAGGCGGACCACCGGCATGACTTCGAGTCCGAGCTGAAGGCGAAGGGGCCCTTCACCCACGTGCGGCTGAAAATCTTCCCCGACGGTGGTGTCAGCCGGCTGCGCGTCCACGGGCGGCCGGCATGAGCGCGCTGCACCGGCTCAACACGCTGGCCCCCGAGGCGGCCAGGGAGGAACTCTTGCGCTGCTGTGGCTCCTCGCGCTGGGTGGAGGCCATGGTGCGCGCGCGGCCCTTCCGTGACGTGGAGCACGTGTTGTCGGAGGCCGGGTGGTTGTGGGAGCAGACGGGGCCCGACGACTGGCAGGAGGCCTTCAAGCACCACCCGCGCATCGGGGATGTGTCCTCGCTGCGCGCGAAGTTCGCGTCCACCGCCACCTGGTCCTCGCAGGAGCAGGGCGGGGTGAACGGCGCCGCCGAGGCGGTGATTCAGGGCCTGGCTGACGGGAACAAGGCCTACGAGGAACGCTTCGGCTTCATCTTCCTGGTCTGCGCGACGGGCAAGAGCGCGGAGGAGATGCTGGGGCTTTTGCGCGCGCGCCTGGGCAATCCTCCGGACGAGGAGCTGCGCATCGCCGCTGGCGAGCAGGCGAAAATCACCCGCATCCGATTGGAGAAGCTGCTGGCGTCATGAGCACACTTTCCACCCATGTCCTCGACACGCACCGCGGCCGTCCAGCCGCTGGTGTCCCCATTGCCCTGGAAGTCCAGGTGTCCTCCGGCGAGTGGAAGGAGCTGGCTCGCGGCGTCACCAATGACGATGGCCGCGTGCGCGACTTCCTGCCCGCCGGCGCGCGCGTCGAGCCCGGCGTGTACCGGATGTCGTTCGACACCGGGACGTACTTCCGCTTGCTTGGCGTGAAGGGGTTCTACCCGTCGGTGTCGGTGGTGTTCGAGCTGGCCGCGCCCGACGAGCACTACCACGTGCCCTTGCTGCTCAGCCCCTTCGGCTACTCCACGTACCGGGGGAGCTGAGGGGCTTCAGGCCTTGTTGGCGGCCTGCGCGGAGGCAGCGGCCTGGACGGGGCTGCTTCCGCGCCGCAGCAGGGCGTGGATTTCGGCGATGAGCAGCGCCGGCTTCACGGGCTTGACGAGATACGCGTCGGGCACGGGCAGGCTCGGGTCGCTGTCCGAGCGGGGCGCGTAGCCACTGACGAAGACGACGGGGATGTGCTGGAGCGCGGGCTCCTGGCGGCAGCGGCGGCACAGCTCGTAGCCGTCCATGCCCTCCATGTTCACATCCGAGAGGAGCAGGTCCGGCGGCTGGCTCAACGCCAACGCCAGCCCGGCCTCGCCATTGGCCGCCACGGCGCAGTCGAAGTCGCCGGACAGCAGGAGGCGCAGCGTCTCGCGCATCGTCCAGGAGTTTTCGACGATGAGGACCTTGGGCTTCACGATGCTCGGGCTCCTCCGGTGATGGTATCGGGCCCCGTGGGAGACGGCCTCGGGTGGAGCATCACCGCTCGGCGCCCGCCGTAGCAAGGGGTCCTCCCTCACCCCCAGACCCAGGTACAAGGTGGATGCCGACAGGTGCTCCCGGAGCGGTGCGTCGAGGGCAACTCCCCGGGTGGCGGAGCTTCACCAGTCCACGTCGGGATGCCTCCAGGTCTGAGCCTGGTCGCCGCACGCGCGCGGGGACCTGCTCGGACGTGCACGCATCATCCCGCTCCACGCGCACGTGGTCCCGTGGGTAGCCCAGAGGGCGCGGAGATTGGATGCGTGGCCACCATGCTTCATGCCCGCGCGTCGTGTGGGTGTCGCCTGTCCGACGGGCGCGCGGAACTGACGGTGCGCTGGACTCGTGTTGGCGAATATCAGGCGGCCTGGTTCGGACGGCGGAGGAAATGGGTTTCCTCCGTTCCAACGGAGTGTGTCCGATACATGGAAACGTGATATTCCATCGACTTCTGGATTCTGCCGACCTTCCGGTCCCGCCTTCGTGAGCGACGAAGAGAAGACAACCGTCCTTGACGAGCGCAGCCCTCCTCCGAGCTCCTGGGGGGACCGCATCCGCACGCCCGTCACCCTGCCAGGAGACGCGGCCGGAGCGCGCCGCTCGCTGGAAGTGGGGATGGTGGTGACGGGGCGCTACCGGGTGGAGGGACTGCTCGGTGAAGGCGGCATGGGCCGCATCTGGCTGGCGGAGGACCTGCACGAGAAGCGCCGGGTGGCGCTCAAGGAGATGCAGGTCCCCGCGGGGCTGACGGCGGGGAAGACGGAGGAGCTGGTGCTGATGTTCCGGCACGAGTTCTTCGCGATGAAGAAGCTCCAGCACCCGGGCACGTTGAAGGTGTTCGACTGGGGCATGACGGAGGCCGGCAACCGCTTCATCACGATGGAGGTGGTGGACGGGCAGGACCTGAGCACGCTGGCGCGCGAGGCACCGCTGGACACGCGCACGCTGTACCGGGTCCTGCTGCAGATGGCGCAGGTGCTCGCGTTCATCCACTCGCGCCTGTACGTGCACTGCGACATCAAGGCGAGCAACGTGCGCATCACCCGCTCCGGCGCGGTGAAGCTGATGGACTTCGGGGTGATGCACCAATTGGGCACCCCGAGCCCCGGCAAGCTCAAGGGCACGCTCGAGTATCTGGCCCCCGAGTGGCAGCGCGGCGCGAGCATCGACGGGCGCGCGGACCTCTACTCGCTGGGCGTCATGGCGTACTACCTGGTGACGCGCAGGCTGCCCTTCAAGCGCAACACCCCGGCGGCGCTGTTGGCGGACCACCTGACGCGGCCGCCGCCTCGTCCCTCCACGCTGTGTCCGGTGGACCCGCAGTTGGAGGAAATCATCCTGCTGTTGCTGGCGAAGGACCCGCGCGAGCGCTTCCAGGACGCGAGCGAGCTGATGGAGGCGCTCTGCCACGCCAGCGGTGAGCCGATGCCGGAGGAGCCCCTGTCGGCGCGCTCCAGCTACCTGCACGTGCCGGAGGTCGTCGGGCGCGCGGCGGAGCTGGAGGCGCTGATGAACGGGCTCGCGGAGGCGGACTGGGGACAGTCGCGCGCGGTGCTCCTGGGCGCGCCCGCGGGCGTGGGCAAGACGCGGCTGCTCCAGGAGTTCGAGCTGCAGGCGAAGCTCGCGGAGCTGCCCTTTGGCCGGGGACAGTGTCGCGCGGAGGGGCAGGCGCCGCTGACGCCGATTGCCCAGGCGCTGCGCGCGCTGATGCCGCACACGCCGACGGAGGTGATGGAGCGGCTGTCCCCGCGCCTGTCTCGGCTGTTGCCCTCGCTGTCGTCGGCGGAGTCCGCGGGCGTGGCGCAGGTGCCCGGCGAGGAGAAGCTGGGGTTCTTCGGGGCGCTGGCGGAGTGGGTCCAGGCGCTCGGCAAGCGGATGACGTTCGTGCTGTGCTTCGAGGACCTCCACTGGGCGGACACCGCCTCGCTGGAGGTGCTCAACGTGCTGATTCGCGCGCTGCAGGGCACGCGCGGCATGGTGGTGGGCACGTTCCGCTCGGGAGAGCTGAGCCGGCTGAGCCTGGCGTTCCAGACGGTGGACGAGAAGCTCACCTGGCGCATGGACCTGGAGCCGCTGGCCGCCGAGCACGTGGGCACGCTGGTGGGCCTGGCGCTGCCGGGCCTGCAGGTCCCCGAGGGCTTCGTCGCGCGGCTGCACGAGACGACGGGGGGCAACGCCTTCTTCGCCACCGAGTGTCTGCGCGCGCTGGTGGAGGAGGGCGCGCTGACGCGCGTGGGCGGCCGGTGGACGGCGGAGGCGGGGCTGGACACCCGGCCCCTGCCGGAGAGCATCCAGGCCGTGGTGCTGGAGCGGTTGTCGTCCGCGCCCGTGGAGCAGGTGTCGCTCTTGCGCAGGTTGGCTCCGGCGGGACGAAGCCTGGAGCTGCCCATGGTGCGGGCGCTGGCGGAGCTGCCGGAGTCGGAGCTGTTCGCCGTCCTGGACGGCATCGTCGAGCGGCAGTTCCTCCAGGAGGAAGAGGGCCGGTACGTCTTCACGCACGACACCGTGCACCAGGCCATCTACGACAGCACCCAGGACGAGGAGCGGCGGGCCGCGCATGCGCGGGTGGCGCTGGCGCTCCAGACGCTCTACTCGCAGCGGCCGGACCTGTCCCGCACGGTGGGCTGGCACTACCTGCGCTCGTCGGAGCCGGAGCTGGCCATTGGCCCGTTGCTGGACGCGGGCCGCGCGGCCATGGAGGCGCAGGCGCTGCTGGAGGCGACGCTGTTGTTGAAGGAGGCGTCCACGCTGCTGGAGGCCGCGCCGGACTTCCCAGGACGCGACAGGCTGCTGTTGCGCATCTGGGTGACGCTGGTGGAGGTGGGCTACGCGAGCGACCCGCCCAGCTCCCTGGCCTTCTCGGAAAAGCTCTTCGCACACTGGGCGGCGACGGTGGACCTGGTGGAGGGCCGCAGGCTCGCGCTGGCGCAGTTGGACGCGGCGTGCGCGGCGCCGGAGGATGAACGGCCCGCGCGGCTGCGTGAGTTGTTCCGCGAGCGCGCGGCGGACGCGCAGTCGTCGCCCGAGGACATCTTCTGGAAGCAGGCGGAGCTGCGCATCCTCCAGGCGATGGCGCTGGCCATCGTCGGGCGCACGAAGGACCTGGACGTGCTGCTGGAGCGCGTGCGGGCGGAGCAGCCCGAGGTGTCGCCGTACCGTGCGGGCGCGTTGCTGGCTCCGGCGGTGCTCAGCGCGTACACGGGTCGCTCGGCGGGCGTGGTCGAGGCGCAGTTCGAGCAGCTCGCCCGGCTGCGGGGGATGCGCGAGGTGATGGGCCGGCTGCCGAGGCGCCTGGCGTGGGCGCTGGGCATGGGCGGCTACATGATGAACATGAACCTCGCGTTGCGCGGCGAACCGCTGGACGCCCAGGCGACGCGGGACGGCTACGCTGTGGCGGAGGCCCACGGCTTCACCGACGTGCGCGCGTTCCACCTGTTCTCCGTGGTGACTCGCGCGGCGTTCACGGGAGACGGCGCGGCCTTCGTCCCGGCCTTCACCGAGAAGACGGACCTGGTGCGCAGGCTGGGCAACCCCCGGTTGATGGAGCGCAACCTGGCCATCTTCACGCCGCCCTACTACCTGGAGCGCGGCGAGCACGAGCATGTGGCCGCCGTGGTGGCGCGCGCGGAGTCGCTGGCGCGGGTGCTCCCGGAGGACCGGTGGTTGCAGTGCCACGTGCAGACGTATCAGGCGTGTCGGGACGTGCTCTTCGAGGACGCGGCGGCGGTGCGTCAGTCGTTGCCCCGGGCCCTGAGCTCGGCGCGCGAGGGTGGCATCCGGATGGAGACGCTGCTGCGCGTCTACCAGTCCCGCTTCGAGCGGGAGCAGGGGAACCTGGAGGCCGCGCGCGAGGCGGCACAGACGGCGCTCTCCCGCGCGGTGGACCCGGTGCTGGCGAATCCCTGGGATGAAGTGCTGGCGCGGCGCGCGATGGCCGTGCTGCTGCCGGGCGAGGAAGGGTTCACGCACCTGCGTCGTGCGCTGGCGCTGGCGGAGCTGACGGGCAACGTGCTGCAGGTGGGGCTCGTGCATCTGGCGCTCGCGGAGCGTGCGGTGTCCGCGGACGCGGCCGTCGTGGAGCTGGAGGCGGCGGAATCGGCCTTCACGGAGGCGCGGGCGTCCAACCTGCTCGCGCAGGCGACGTCGCTGCGAGGTGCGCTCCAGCGGAGCGCGGAGTCCCGGCAGAGCGCCTGAACGTGGGTCGAGGCGACGTCGCTGCGAGGTGCGCTCCAGCGGAGCGCGGAGTCTCGGCAGAGCGCCCTGAGCGCGGGTCGAGGCGACGTCGCTGCGAGGGGCGCTCCAGCGGAGCGCGGAGTCCCGGCAGAGCGCCCTGAGCGCGGGTCGAGGCGACGTCGCCTTCGAGCGCGCTTCAGCGCGGAGGCGACACAGTGTGCCTGAGGGAACTCCCGCGTTGGTGCGTGAGCCCTCCCCCATGTGTGAGGTGTTCGGGGACCCCGAGGCGCACTTGAGAAGTCGCTCTTTCCGCCAGCCTCCCCCGAGAACGCGGTGCGCGAGGGCGTTAGAGTTCCGCCCATGGCCCTCGCACCCCTGCGCTTCTGTTTCGACTATCTGTCTCCCTACGCCTATCTCGCGTGGACGCGCATGCCCGCGCTCGCCGCCCGCCATGGTCGCGTGGTGGAGCCCGTGCCGGTGCTGCTCGCCGCCGTCCTCAACGCCACCGGCAACATCGGCCCGGCCGAGGTTCCCGCCAAGCGTGGCTACGTCTTCAAGCACACCTTCCGCATCGCTCACGAGCTGGGCGTACCCTTCGGTCCACCCCCCACGCACCCCTTCGTCCCGCTGCTCCCCCTGCGCGTGACGGCCGCGGTGGACGACCTGGAGGCGCGCGGCCGGCTGGTGTCCGCCCTCTACGCGGAGGTCTGGGGCGGAGGGAAGGGCGCCGAGTCGCCTGAGCAGGTGGCCGTGGCCATCCAGGCCGCCGGGCTGGACGCCCCCACGCTGCTCGCCGCCGCCCAGCGGCAGGACATCAAGGACCGTGTGCGCCGGAACACGGACGAGGCCATCGCCGCGGGTGCGTTCGGCGTGCCCACCATCTTCGCGGACGGGGAGCTGTTCTTCGGCGTGGACTCGCTGGGCCACCTGGAGCGCTTCCTCCGGGGCGAGGACCCGCTGGCGTTGGTGGACCTGGCCCGGTGGAAGGATTTGCCGGCCACCGCGTCCCGACGCTGAAGGGGGGCCCTGGGAGCGCCGGTTTCCGCTAGGGTGCCCCGGGTGGATGGGCCGTTGGTCGCCCGCCACGTTCCCAGGTGCTCACCGCATGAACGTTCTCGCCGAGCTGGGCATCGTCGTCGCTGGCCTCGTGCTCGCCATCGTCCTGCTGGCGCTCAACTTCTGGCGCGCCATCCTCTTCCTGTTCCCCCACAGCGTCCGCGTGGAGCCGGAGGCCCCGGCCGACCAGATGGACATCCCCTTGGAGCTGGCCCAACTGGCCATCCAGCTCCAGGGCCTGGGCTTCGTGGCGCTCGGCAGTCACGAGGAGAAGCCCCGCCTGCGGAAGGCCACGCTCTCCTACGACTGGGCCCACCCCATCGAGAGGGTCTTCGCCACCATCTACCAGACCCCGGACGGCGAGCCCCGGCTCTACTTCCTCACCCCCCTGGCGCCGGAAGGCTTCGTCATCACCGCCGGTTATCGCCGCCCCGCCCTGGACGTCCCCGGGGTGTACCGGAGCGGTTCACTGGCGGACGCTTCGCCCGAGCGCCTGCTGCGCGCCCACCTGCGCCGCATGGAGGGCGTCGCGCCCGCCGGGGACTTCTCCTGGGAAGGTCGGGTGGAGGCCGGGCGTTCCTGGTACCGCGGGCTCGGCCGGAAGGAGATACGTCGGCAGAACCTGCAAGGGCTGTTGTGGACGGTGATGGCGCTTGCCATCGTCGCCAGCGCCTTCCTGGGGCGGCGCGCGTCCTGAATCCCCGCCACCCCGTCACTGCGCGCGTGCACCGCGCGCCCCTTGAGAGTAGGTAGACGAGCACCATGAAGAGCGTGTCCAAGACCGAGGAAATCTTCTTTCTTTCCGGCAAGCGCACCCCGTTTGGGACTTATGGCGGCAGCCTGAAGGACCTCAGCGCCACCGACCTCGCCGTGGAATCGGCGAAGGCCGCCTTCGCCCAGGCGAAGGTGTCCCCGGAGCTCGTGCAGCACGTCGTGTACGGCAACGTGGTGCAGACGAGCGCGGATGCCATCTATCTGCCCCGCCACGTGGGCCTGCGCACGGGCGTTCCCATCGCCGTGCCCGCGCTGGGCGTCAACCGGCTGTGTGGCTCCGGCTTCCAGGCCTTCACCACCGCCGCGGAGCTGATGCTCACCGAGCAGGCGAGCTGCGTGCTCGCCGGTGGCACCGAGTCCATGAGCCAGGCGCCCCACGTCATCCGGGGCGCGCGCTGGGGCCTGCCCCTGGGCAAGGGCAACCTGGAGGACATGCTCTGGACGGCGCTGACGGACAGCTACACCGGCCAGCCCATGGCCATGACGGCCGAGCAGCTCGCGATGGACTACTCGCTCACGCAGGAGCAGGTGGACGAGTACGCGGTGCTCACCCAGAAGCGCTTCGCCGCCGCGCAGGAGGCGGGCCGCTTCCAGGACGAAATCGCGCCCGTCACGCTCAAGGGCAAGAAGGGCGACACCGTCTTCGCCAGGGACGAGCACAACCGTCCGGAGACGACGGTGGAGGGGCTGCGCAAGCTGCCCAAGGTCTTCAAGAAGGACGGCGTGGTGCACGCGGGCGCCGCCAGCGGCATCTGCGACGGCGCGGGCAGCATGGTGATGGCCACGCGGAGCTTCGTGGAGAAGCATGGCTTGAAGCCCATCGCCCGGCTGGTGAACTGGGGCGTGTCCGGGTGTGACCCCAAGGTGATGGGTATCGGTCCCGCGCCCGCCATCCGCCAGCTGCTGGAGCGCGCGCAGGCGAAGCTCGCCGACGTGGACCTGTTCGAGGTGAACGAGGCCTTCGCGCCGCAGTACCTGGCGGTGGAGAAGGAGCTGGGCCTGCCGCGCGAGCAGACCAACGTCAATGGCGGCGCCATCGCCGTGGGGCACCCGCTGGGCGCTTCTGGCGCGCGCATCACCACCACGCTCGTCTATGAGCTCAAGCGCCGTGGTGGACGCTATGGTATCGGCTCCGCCTGCATTGGCGGCGGCCAGGGCATCGCGGTGCTGGTCGAGGCGCTCTGATGCCTGCACACGACTTCCAACCGGGACGCGAGATGAGCAACGAGGTGGACGCGAAGACGGCCCGTGAGCGGGCCAAGGCCATCGCCGAGCAGCGCCGCGCGGAGCGCCGCAACCGCAAGCGCAAGTGCGTGGTGTGCGGCGTGGAGGAGAGCGACAAGACGCCGCTCACCGCCCACCCGGAAGGCATTGGCCCGGCCTGCAAGGACGAGGTCTCCTGCCAGAGCCGCAGGGCCGCCGCGGGGCGGTGAACTTCCTGGGGCCTCGCGTCAGTGGACGCGCGAGGCTCCTGGCCCGCAAAGCGCCGGTGTCGGCTGCGCGACTGTGGGAGATGTGCCCCTGGACGTGGGGCCGGGCCTGGGTGGCCCAAATTCGCCCGAGGCCGGTAAATCGGGCCCGTTTCTTGATAGCGGAATCGTCTCGGGGTAAACGTCCAGAATCTCAGCTTGAGACTTGAGACGAGGGTCGGAATGGGCGTTACGAGCTTCACGGGAGTCAAGGTGTTCTCCACCACGCTCGCGCGTGATCGCGAGAACATGGGTGAGAACATCACCAAGTGGCTCAAGGAGAATTTGAACAACGTCGACGTGGTGGACAAGGTGGTGACCCAGTCCTCGGACAAGGAGTTCCACTGTCTGACCATCACGATTTTCTACCGCGCGAAGGCCTGACTCGTCGGCCAGCAACGCGCGGAGTCGATGTGCGAGGGCGCTCTCCCGGGACCGGGTGGGGCGCCCTTCGTCGTTTGGGGTTGCGAAGCGGAGAGGGTTCCACCACCTTTGGTCGGCTGTTGAGCCCGTAGTGGAGGATTGAATGCGACCGATGCGCAGCTTCGGCGGCAGGGGTGGCGGAGGCTGGGGCCTGCCCGGTCTGGAGTCCATGTCGTCCAAGCTGGCGGTGGGGCTGGTCGCGGGGTCCGTCCTGTACCTGCTGCTGCGCTACCAGGGGTCCACGCAGGGCGTGTTGCTGCTGCTGTCGCCCAACACCGTCTTCGGCAACCTCTTCCTCTGGCAGCCGCTCACCTACGGCTTCATCGAGAGCGAGCCCATCAGCATCCTCTTCGGAGCGCTGCTGCTGTGGAGCATTGGCGGCTCGCTGGAGAGCTCCTGGGGCTCGAAGCGGCTGCTCATGGTGGCGGTGGGCTGCACGGCGCTCGCGGGCTACGTGCTCGGCGTGGTGGGCCTCTTCATGCCGCTGCCCATGGGGTATCAGGGCGGCTGGGTGATGGGCACGGTGCTCTGGGTCGCCTACGGCCTGTCGATGGGCCGGGGGCAGACGAACTTCTGGGGCATCCCGCTGTCGGGCAACGCGTTCGCCGGCATTGGCGCGGGCTTCGTCGTGCTGCGCATCCTCACGGCGGGCCTGGCCAGCCAGCTGCCGCACGTCATCGCGATGGTGCTGGTGTTCGCCTACGTGCGCGGCGCCAGCCCCAAGCGGTTCATGCTGCACTTCCAGCACTGGCGTCTGCAGCGTCAGCTGCGAGGCAGGTCCAAGCACCTGAACGTGGTGCCCAAGGACAAGGACCGGCCGGACCGGGATCAGTTCCTCAACTGACCCCCGTCGTGCCGTGCCTCAGTGGGCCGCCTCCGGGTGGCCGTACTGCTTGAGCTTCCGGTAGAGCGTGGCCACGCCGATGTCGAGCTGCTCGGCGGTGCGCGCCCGGTTGCCCGCGTTCTGCGCCAGCACCGCGAGGATGTAGTCCTTCTCCATGTCCTCGAGCCGGCGCGGGTTGCCGGCGGGGATGAGGCTGGGCGGCGCGGCGCGCACTTCCTCGGGCAGGTCATCGCGCTCCACGCGGCTGCCCTCGCACAGGGCCACCGCGCGCTCCAGCGCGTTGCCCAGCTCGCGCACGTTGCCCGGCCAGTCGTAGCGCAAAAGCTGGTCCGCCGCGTCGGGCGCGAGTCCGGACACCTTGCGGCCCAGTCGCTCCGCGGCCTCGGCGAGCAGCAGCCGGGCCAGGGGCAGGATGTCCTCGCGCCGCTCACGCAGCGGAGGGATGCGCAGCTCGATGACGCGCAGGCGGTAGTAGAGGTCCTGGCGGAAGCGGCCCGTGCGCACCTCCTCGCTCAAGTCGCGGTTGGTGGCGGCCACCACGCGCACGTCCACCTTGCGGCTGGTGTTCTCGCCCACGCGCCGGACTTCCTTCTCCTGGAGCGCGCGCAAAAGCTTGGCCTGCATGGAGGCCGGCACCTCGCCCACCTCGTCCAGGAAGAGGGTGCCGCCGTGCGCGGCCTCGAAGAGTCCGGGCCTGTCGTTCGTCGCGCCGGTGAAGGCGCCGCGCGCATGGCCGAACAGCTCGCTCTCCAGCAGGCTCTCCGTGACGGCCGCGCAGTTGACGGCGATGAAGGCCTTGTGCGCGCGCGTGGACTCGTCGTGGATGAGGCGGGCGATGCGCTCCTTGCCCACGCCACTCTCTCCGGTGACGAGCACCGTGGAGTCCACCTTCGCCGCGCGGCGCCCCAGGTTGATGACGCGCAGCATGGCCTCCGCGCGCGCCACCATGCCCGCCGGGTCCTCCGTCACGCCCGCGCGCGCCAGCGACTGCCGCTTCGCGCGCAGCTTGCGCTCGGCCTGCTTCAGCGCGTCCGTCACCTGGCCCAGCACGCCCTCCATGCACTGCGTCTCATAGAAGCGCAGCACCTCCTTGCACTCGGTGCTCCACTCCTCGGAAGGACGGCCGACGATGTGGCACGCCGCGTCCCCCTGGCCCACGCAGCGCACCTCCGTGCAGTAGATTTCCCGCCCGTTGACGTAGCTCATGTAGCCGGACGCGAAGCCGGTGAGGCTCCAGCACACTGGATGGTCCGCGCGGCCCAGGTGCAGCAGGTGCTGCTCGGCTTCATACGAGTCGCGCCACTGCGCCTCGGCGAAGGGCTCCGGGCCCTCCTCGGGCTTGCGCTCCACGCGCTCCACCCGCACCTGCCCTTGCAGCGTGTGCAGCCGTCCGCCCGCGCGGCGCCACAGCGACTCGTCCTTCCACGGCACCGCGCCCTTCATCGCCTCCGCGGTGCGCCAGCCGTGCGCGTAGCCCAGCCGCGTGAAGATGCCGCGCGCGGCCGTCACCCCCATCAGCTCCACCAGCTCCTTGCGCAACAGCCCCAGCGCCACCGGGTCCATGAGGAGCACCCGCTGCCCCGCGAAGTGGATGAGTCCGCCCCCCGGCTCGAAGGACAGCAGCTCCCCCAGCTCCAACGCGTCGAATGGCCCCGCCACGGTGTCCCGCTCCCTTCCAAAGTGATGTCTCTCTCTATCGTTTTGAGAGGTTCCGCGCACGCAAGGATGTTGAGAAGTCGTTATTTCAAGGGGTTGGAATGAGCTGGGCCCTGGTCCTGGGGTTGCAGTAGAAGGCCCCCATCATGGGAGACGGACTGGACAGGCGGGAGGTCTTGCAGGGCGCGGCGGCGGCCGGCGTGGCGGGCGTCCTGGGCGCTGGCTCGAAGGGCGGGCGGGCTGCCGCGCTCTTCGTGTCGCACGGCTCGCCCATGGTGGCGCTGGACGCGGATGCGTATCCGCGCGCGCTGAAGACCTTTGGCGACGGCGTGGCGACGGCGCGGGCCGTCGTCGTGGTGTCCGCGCACTGGGAGACGCCGGGCGAGGTGCGCGTCACCGCGAGCGCGAAGCCTCCGCTCGTCTATGACTTCTCCGGCTTTCCGGAGGCGCTGTACCGGCTGCGGTACGCGGCGCCGGGCGCACCGGACGTGGCCTCCGACGTGGTGGCCCGATTGGGCGCGGCGGGGCTGAAGGCTGTCGCGGATACGGAGCGCGGCCTGGACCACGGTGCGTGGGTACCGCTGCTTCATACGTTTCCACAGGCAACGTTGCCGGTGGTGCAGGTGTCGATGCCGCTGGGCGCGAGCGCGGCGGACGTGGCGAAGATGGGCGAGGCCTTGCGGCCGCTGCGCGCCGAAGGCGTGCTGTTGATGGGAAGTGGTGGCATCGTCCACAACCTGCGCCGTGTGAATTTCCATCAGAAGGATGCGTCCCCGGAGCCGTGGGCGCAGTCCTTCGACACCTGGGTGGCGCAGAAGCTGGAGGCGCGGGATTTCGTGGGCCTCCAGTCATGGTTGGATGCACCGAATGCGAAGCTCGCGCATCCGAGAGCCGAGCATTTGTTGCCGCTGTACTTCGTCCTCGGAGCGGCCCTCCCCGAAGACCGTCTCACTTCAGTTTTCGAGGGCTTCCATCACGGAACCTTGTCCATGCGCAGCTTCGCGCTGCGCGCCTGAACCCGTAGTTCATCGAGGAGCACACCCCTATGAAGACGACCCTGAAGAGCGCGATTGCCCTGCTGGTGGCCCTGCCGTCCCTCGCCCTGGCTTCCACGTGGGACGTTGACACGGCCCACTCCGGCGCCGAGTTCTCCGTGAAGCACATGATGGTGACGAACGTGAAGGGCTCCTTCGGCAACGTGAAGGGCACCATCAACCTGGACGACAAGGACATCACCAAGTCCACCGTCGAGGCCACCATCGACGCGACGACCATCAACACGAACAACGCCAAGCGCGATGAGCACCTGAAGGCGCCGGACTTCTTTGACACGGCGAAGTTCCCGACCATCACCTTCAAGTCCACGAAGGTGGAGAAGGCGGGCGAGGGCAAGCTGAAGGTCACCGGCAACCTGACCATGCACGGCGTCACCAAGCCCGTCGTCCTGGACGTCACGGGCCCGACGAAGGAGTCGAAGGACCCCTGGGGCAACACCCGCACGGGCGTGGAGGCCACCACGAAGCTGAACCGCAAGGACTTCGGCCTGACCTACAACCAGGCGCTGGAGACGGGCGGCGTGGCGGTCGGTGAGGAAGTCACCGTGAACCTGGACCTGGCTCTGACGAAGAAGGCGGACGCCGCGGCTCCTGCCCCGGCGAAGAAGTAGTCGTCGCTTCGTTCATCGACGCTGAATGAAAGAGGGGCTCCCACGGTGGTGGGGGCCCCTCTGTCGTTTCAGGGTGTGCCGCGTGCCTGCCGTGTGGCGCTCAGCCCTCGGCGACGGCCTGCACGCTGGAGCGGTAGATGAAGATGCGGGCGGTGTTGGTGCGCTGGTCCGCGGGGACGACGAAGAAGCCGGGCGTCGTTCCCTTGAAGTCCTGCGAGAAGCCGGCGACCTGGCGTCCGTCGTTGAAGGTGACGCGAATCTTCTGGCCCTCGGCCTGGGGCTGACGCGCGCCCGCGGCGAGCATGAAGAAGATGGCCTTCACGCGCTTGCCGGGAATCTGCTCCGGCGCGTAGCCGCTCTGCTGCTCCAGGGAGATGACCTCGTCGAGCAGGTCCGCGTCGCGGATGGTGCCGCGCTTCACCTGTCCTTCGACGGTGTGGATGATGACGCGATGCTCACCTTCGATGAACGAGGTGATGGGCTCGGTGTGCATCGGCGGGGTGACCGCGAAGAGCGGCTCCCGTGAGGCGGCGAGTGTCTGCGTGCGCTCGGCCAGGGACGCGGAGGCCCGCGCGGTGGGGAGCGGGCTGGCCGTGTAGGGATTCGGCTGGGCCGGTGCGGGGCTTCTGAGCGCGGAGCTCAGCGCCGCCGCGGCCACGGCGGTGGCGGCGAGTGGAGGCGTGGCCTCGGGAGGCTCGACGGCTTCTTCCACCAGTTCGATTTCGGCGAGGTCCTGCTCGAGTTCGACGGGGACCTCCTCCTCTTCGAGGGGCGCGGGCGGCGTGTCGAGGCCGGACTCGGTGGAGGAGAAGTCGTTCACCGGGGCGCCGAACGGATGCGCTTCCTGGGCCTGCCAAGGCGTGGTGGCCGGGGGAGGGGACTCCTCGGACCAGGAGGCGTCTTCGGTTTGGACCTGCTCGGTGGGGAGCGCGTCCTCGGAGGACAGCTCGACCATGGGCTCCACGTCGACGGACGCGTTGCTCCACTCGGTCTGTTGGGCGGTGGCCTCGGCGTAGTGGCCTTCGTGGGCTGTGGGCTCACTGCTCCACGTCGAGGTCGGAGTGGCGGAGTCGGGAGAGCCGCTCCACTCGGACTGGGGGACGGGCTGCTGCTCGGACCACTCGGCGGTGGGCTCGGGCTCCGCTGAGACCCACTCGGGTTGGAGTTCGACGGGAGCGGCTTCGGCCGTGTTCCAGGCGGACGAGGGTTGCGTGCCGGGCGCGGCCCACCCGGCCTGCGCGGGGGCCACTTCCTCCGGGGTTCCAGACCACTCGGACTGGACTGCGTCGGAGGGGAGTTCCTCTGGGGTGGCCCACTCGGGCTGAGCGGTGGCGGTGGCTGCGTCGCCCGTGGTGGCGGACCAGTCCGTCTGGACCGCGTCGGCGGGGAGTTCTTCCGTGGTGGCCCACTCGGACTGCGACGCGGGAGTGCCGGCTGCGTCCGTGGTGGCCCACTCAGCCTGGACCGCGTCGGCGGGGAGTTCTTCCGTGGTGGCCCACTCAGACTGAGCGGTGGCGGTGGCTACCTCGCTCGTGGATGCAGACCAGTCGGTCTGGACGGCGTCGGCGGGGAGTTCCTCCGTCGCGGCCCACTCGGCTTGTGCTTCCGTCGAGGCGGCGTGCTCTCCCGGAGTCTCCGTCGTGGCCCATTCGGCCTGGACGGCGTCGGGTGCGAGCTCTTCGGCCGTGGCCGCCCACTCAGGCTGGGCCGTGGCAACCGGCTCGCCTGTGGACTCCGCGGACCACTCTGATTGAACAGCGTCGGGAGCTAGCTCCTCCATCGCGGCCCATTCAGGCTGCGCGGTGGCGGTGGCGGTGTCACCCGTGGACGCGGACCATTCGGCCTGGACCGCGTCGGCGGGGAGTTCTTCCGTGGCGGCCCACTCGGGCTGCGCGGTGGCGGTGGGTGCTTCGCCCGTGGATGTGGTCCACTCGGTCTGCACCGCTTCGGGCGCAATCTCTTCCGTCGTGGCGGCCCACTCGGGCTGCGCGGTGGCAACCGCTGCGTCGCCGGTGGCTGCGGCCCACTCGGTCTGGACGGCGTCGGCGGGGAGTTCCTCCGTCGCGGCCCACTCAGGCTGAGCAGGGGTGGCTTCGCCAGGAGAGGTGGCCCACTCGGCCTGGACGGCGTCGGCGGGGAGTTCTTCCGTTGTGGCCCACTCGGGCTGCTGAGCGGGAGTGCCGGTTGTGTCCGTGGTGGCCCACTCGGCCTGGACAGCGTCGGCGGGGAGTTCTTCCGTGGTGGCCCACTCAGGCTGGGGTGCGGGAGTGCCAGTTGCGTCCGTGGTGGCCCACTCTGCCTGGACCGCGTCGGCGGGGAGTTCTTCCGTCGTGGCCCATTCGGGCTGCGCAGGGGTGGCTTCGCCAGTGGACGTGGCCCACTCGGTCTGGACCGCGTCGGCGGGGAGTTCCTCCGTCGCGGCCCACTCGGGCTGAGCGGTGGCGGGGGCTGCGTCACTCGTTGCTGCAGACCACTCGGTCTGGACTGCGTCGGCAGGGAGTTCTTCCGTCGCGGCCCACTCGGGCTGCGGAGCGGGAGTGCCGGTTGCGTCCGTGGTGGCCCACTCGGCCTGGACGGCGTCGGCGGGGAGTTCCTCCGCTGCGGCCCACTCGGGCTGAGCGGTGGCAACTGCTGCGTCGCTCGTGGTGGCGGACCATTCGGTCTGGACTGCGTCGGCGGGGAGTTCTTCCGTCGCGGCCCACTCAGGCTGAGCGGTGGCTGCGTCGCCGGTGGTGGCGGACCATTCGGTCTGGACTGCGTCGGCGGGGAGTTCTTCCGTCGCGGCCCACTCAGGCTGAGCAGGGGCGGCTTCGCCAGAAGCAGTGGCCCACTCGGCCTGGACTGCGTCGGCGGGGAGTTCTTCCGTGGCGGCCCATTCGGGCTGAGCAGGGGCGGCTTCGCCAGGGGAGGTGGCCCACTCAGTCTGGACAGCGTCGGCGGGGAGTTCTTCCGTGGCGGCCCATTCGGGCTGAGCAGGGGCGGCTTCGCCAGGGGAGGTGGCCCACTCAGTCTGGACCGCGTCGGCGGGGAGTTCTTCCGTCGCGGCCCACTCGGGCTGCGGAGCGGGAGTGCCGGTTGCGTCCGTGGTGGCCCACTCGGTCTGGACTGCGTCGGCGGGGAGTTCCTCGGTCGCGGCCCACTCGGGCTGCGGAGCGGGAGTGCCGGTTGCGTCCGTGGTGGCCCACTCGGTCTGGACTGCGTCGGCGGGGAGCTCCTCGGTCGCGGCCCACTCGGGCTGCGGAGCAGGAGTGCCGGTTGCGTCCGTGGTGGCCCATTCGGCCTGGACTGCGTCGGCGGGGAGTTCTTCCGTCGCGGCCCACTCAGGCTGAGCGGTGGCGGTGGCTGCGTCGCCGGTGGTGGCGGACCACTCGGTCTGGACCGCGTCGGCGGGGAGTTCCTCCGTCGCGGCCCACTCGGGCTGTGCCTCGGTCGTCGACCACTCCGACTGAGCGGCCTCGGGCGCGAGCTCCGTCGGCGCTGCCCATGCCTGCTCGGCATGGCCTTGCTCGGCCGTGGATGCGGCAGCCCACTCGGATTGGAGCTCGATGCCCTCGGAACTCGCCGGGGCGGAGTCCCCCGTGGACGCGTCGGAGGACACCCACTCGGGTTGCAGCTCGATGGGCGCGCCCTCTTCCGTTGCTCCGACATGCTCCGAAGCGAGGCTCGCGCTGCTCGCCAGGGGCTCCAGGTCACCCGACTGCGTGCCCCATTCGCCCTCGCCGGAGGCGTCGGCCGGAAGGTCCAGTCCTCGCTCATCCGAAGTCGAGAACTGTCCAGGATCGAGGAACTCGCCAGCACTCGCGAGAGGCACGGCCTCCTCGGGATTGCCACTCAGGTCGAATCCATCCTGCGAAGCCGCCGCACTGAGCGACGCCGCTGTCCCCGTGAAGTCGGTCGCCGCGTCGGTGTCGACCTCGATGGTGTCGGCCTGGAGATCGGGCCCGACCTGCACAGCGCGAAGCTCCAGTGAAGGCACCGTGTCCGTGCTGAAGGGCGACTCCACGGCAGACGAGGCTTCCGCCTCCACGCCAAGGTCCCCCACCTCGAAGGTAGGGGGCTCACCCTGAGCCGTCGTCTCCTCGAAGGAGGCGGCGCTCAATCCTTCCTCGGTGCTCACCGGCTCGGCGGAGAGGAAGTCCTCGGACGCTCCTTCGGTGCTCACATCGCCGCCATCGAGCGCAATCTCCTCGACGGCGGGCGAAGTGGCGACGTCGGAGTCTCCCTGTGCGCTCTCTACCGACGGCGAGGCGTCCCAGTTGCTGGAAGTCGCGTCGAGAGACAGCTCCCCGGCATGCGACTCCGGAGCCGTCGCCGCGAACTCCTCCGCCGAAGCGGGCTCGAGCATGTCGGACGCATCGAGCGAAATCTCCGCGCCAGCGGCATCGTGAGCCGCCGCCGTGGAATCCTCGGTGCCAGCCTCCCGCGGCGAGAAGGTGGACTCGCCCACGCCAGGGTCCTCGGAGGACTCGTAGGCCGAGTCGCTCAAGATGCCCGTGTCCTGGGCGGCGAAGTCCAGGTCCGCTCCCGCGTCGTGCGCGGCAGCGTCGCTCGCCGAAAGCTCCTCCGTCACATCGCTCGAGTCGAGCGACATGGGCTCGGCGTTCTCCATCGCCCCGACGTCGATGACGTCATTGGCGTCGGCGAGGTCCGTCGCGGACGACTCCATCGGGTCCACGGCCAGGGGCGCGGAGGCCCAGGCTTCGTCGAGGGACGAAGGGGAATGTTCCTCGGCCAGCATCGGCTCGCTGTCCGCCGTGGCGTCGAGCAGTTCGACCTCCGAGGAGGGAACCTCCACCTCGGACTCGGAGGCGGTGAGCGTCGTTTCCTCGGAAGGCTGTGCCGCGAGGAGCGAGGACGTCGAGGGCTCCTCGGCCGATTCGACCTCCAGGGAGATGTCGGCGAAGGACGACTCGAGCGAGGTCTCCGGCTCACGTCGCGGAGCGGCCTGCTCCACCTGCGTGTCGAGCTCTCCGAAGTCCTCTTCCGCGGCCAGCTGTGATGCCTCGTTCGGCGCGACGTCCTGGTGGCTCAGCGGCGGCTGTCCGCTCTCGAGGTCGTCGGTGGCGTCCTCGAACGCGTCCGTGGTGGGCACATCCGTTTCCGAGACCTCCAGCACGTCCTCGAACGACGAGGCGTCGGACGTGGCCACGGTCGGCGCACCAGCAGGGGGCGTGGGACTCGGGGCCATCCACGGGGCCGGCTCACTCAGGGCGGGGATGTCGATGTCGTCCGCGCTGAGGGCCAGGTTCTCCGGCTCCGGGGCGGGAGG
>NZ_JABUMQ010000005.1:0-81626 GCF_013336645.1 Myxococcus sp. CA039A
GAGCTAGGGTGTGACTCCAGCTCGACTCGGAGTCCCCCATGACCCTGCTGAAGTGGGCGGCCTTGCCGCTCTTGTTCTTGGCCGCCTGTACCGGCTCTCGGTGCGCGGCACAGAAAGCTGAAACGCCCAAGCTGTTGTCCCTCTCCCAGCAGATTGCGCTGCGGGAGGACTGGCTGGACAAGCGCCATGGCCTGCTGCTGGAGATGATGCGGCGGCACGGCGTGGGCATGTGGATCATCGTCAACGAGGAGTTCAACGATGATCCGCTGACGCAGTTCGTGGCACCGCCGCGTCCGTACGCGGGCAACCGGGACATCTTCGTCTTCGTGGACGCGGGAGCGGAGGGCCTGAAGCGCGTGGCGCTGACGGGCTACGCGGAGGAGTCCATCCTCAAGTTCTTCGAGGCACCCGAGGAGGGACAGTCCGCCCCCGAGGCCTTGAAGTCGCTGGACTCGCGCTACCAACCCAAGGCGATTGCGCTGGGCATCGGCGGCAAGCGGGGCGTGACGCGCAGTCTGACGAAGGATGGCTATGCCTACCTCCTGGACGCGTTCGGCGCGGAGGCGGAGGCGCGCTTCGTGAGCGCGGCGCCGCTCATCGAGGAGTACCTGGACACGCGGCTGCCCGAGGAGTGGGAGCCCTACAAGGGGATGGTGGAGCTGACGGACGCCATCGTGAAGGAGGCCTTCTCCTCGAAGGTCATCGTGCCGGGGAAGACGACGGTGGGGGACGTGCGCCGATGGCTCTACGACAGGCTGGGCGCGCTGGGCGTGGGCACGTGGTTCCAGCCGGACATGCGCGTGCAGCGCAAGGGTGGCATCCCCGCGAAGTCCCGAGGCTTCCTCGCGGTGGCGAAGGAGGAACTGGTCATCGAGCGCGGCGACCTCATCCACGTGGACTTCGGCATCAGCTACCTGGGGCTGCACACCGACTGGCAGAAGATGGCCTATGTGCTGCGCGACGGTGAGACGGACGCGCCCGAGGGCCTGAAGAACGCGCTGGCGAACACGAACGCGCTCCAGGACGTGTTGATGGTGCAGGCCTCCCGGCCGGGCCGCTCGTCCGCGGAAGTGTATGACGAGACGATGGCGGAGATGACGGCGCGTGGCATCGAGGCGCAGGTGTACAGCCATCCCCTGGGCAACCACGGCCACGCGCTCGGCGCCTCCATCGACTTCCGCTCGTCGACGCGCAAGGACACACCGAAGCCGTTGCGAGAAGGCTCATACATCGCCATCGAGCTGAACACGGCCACGCCCGTACCGGAGTGGGACGGACAGAAGGTGGCGGTGATGGAGGAGGACCCGGCCTACCTCACGCACGAGGGCTGGAAGTTCTTCGTGCCGCGTCAGGAAGCCTTCTACCTCATCAAGTAGAGGGGCTTCAGAACGCCACGCCCAACCCCATCCCCAGTGCCCACATGCGTGAGGCGCTGGGCGCGGGGCTCGACTCGGGAGCGCCCAAATCGATACGCACGCCGGCCCGAGCGAACGCGGGGCCGAGCCGCACGCGGACGAAGGGCTCCAGGGAGAGCTGGGAGTCCTCTCCGTCCCACGTCGCCTCGGTGAGGTGGGGCGAGACGACCTGGGCGCGCACGCCAGGCTCGAGCATTCCAAGTCCGAGCGAGGCCTCGACGCTGGCCTGCGCGACGAAGTGGGTGTCGCGCGCGGAGCGGGACACGGGCATGAGCATGCCAAGCGCCACGTCGGCGCGGGCCTGGAAGCCGGGCAGGTCCACGCCCACGGCCATGGGCAGCACCACGGACGTGGTGTCGAGCGCCCACAGCCACGGGTCCGCCAGCCCCCGCACGGCGGCGGCGGTGGCGTAGTTGACGCCCTCCGTCTCGACCCTCCGGGAGCCGATGATGTCGGCGTCCTCATGGCGGGCCAGGGGCAGGGCGACGCCCGCGCCAATGCGGACGAACAGGCTGTCATCCGCGAACGTGCGGACATGGTGCAGGCCCACGAGCAGGTTGGACGAGCCAACGTGGCTCGTGGTGCCCTCCACTCCACCCTCGGGTTTCAGCGCGGTGTAGGGCAGCCCCCAGTCGAGCCGGAGCTGACCGTGTTCGGAGACACGGAAGCCGGCGGCGAGGGTGGGCGAGACGTGGCGCGTGGAGACGTGCCGCAGTCGGGGCGCGGAGGAGAAGGTGACGGAGGTGGCGAGGAAGTTGTCGGGCTCGCGCACCTGCGCCCCGGCGCGCATCCCGGTCAGGAGCAGGGCGGTGGCGACGAGCCACGCGGCGCTCCAGCGGTGAAGCACGAGGGTGCGGTGAGGCGTAGGCATGGCGGTGGTCCCGTCGAAGGCCCGTCCGGCTCACGGCCCCCCTTCTTCGTGGAACACCGATGAAGACGCCGAGCGTCACCACCCTTGACGCATGGGCGTGCTTTTTTCCGCGCCGCCCTCGGCTTCATCAGTCCGGGCCCGCCGCCCCGCTGACGTCGGCCCAGGTGAGGCCGAAGCGCGCGAGGTACTTCTTGAGGCGGTCCGCGTCATTGACGCTCGCCTTCCTCGCGCGGGATTGGGAGAACAGCACGCGCCCGGCTTCGGACAGCGAGCGCACGCCCTGGCAGACCCCCAGCACGTCCGCGAGCTGCACGCGGTCGAACCTGTCCAGCTCCTGGGCCAGCGCTTCACCCAGCACCTCGGCGACACGGTCTGCGGAGCCCACGGGCTGCAAAGGCCCGGGGCGCGAGCCTCCCGTGCGCCACTGCGCGCGCAGTCGCTCCAGCTCCTCGTCGACCACGTCGCGGGTGATGCGGCCTCCGGGAGCGAGCGTGGCCATGCGCAGCACGGCGGCGTTGAGGTCGCGGAAGTTGCCGGACCACCGGGCATCGGGCGAGGTGGCGAAGCGCAGGAAGCGCTCCTGGGCTTCCTTGTTGAAAGTGATGCGCGCGCCCATCGCCTCCGACGCCTTGTCCAGCTCGTAGAGGAGGTTGGGCGGGATGTCCTCCGGACGCTCGCGCAGGGCGGGCAGCCGGAAGGTCCACAGGTTGATGCGCGCGAGCAGGTCCTCCCGGAAGCGCCCCTGCTCGACGTCCCCCTGTAGGTCCCGGTTGGTCCCGGCGATGAGCTGGAAGTCGCTCTCCACTTCCCGGTCCGAGCCCACGGGCAGGAACCGCTTGTCCTCCAGCGCGCGCAGCAGCATGGCCTGCTCGTCCGCGCCCAGCTCGCCAATCTCGTCGAGGAAGAGCACGCCGCCGTGGGCCTGTCTCAGCAAACCGGGCCGGTCCTGGAGCGCTCCGGTGAAGGAGCCCTTCACGTGGCCGAAGAGCGCGGACATGGCGCCGTCACCGCGCAGGGTGGCGCAGTTGAGGTCCACGAACGGCCCGCTGACGGTGCCGCGAGTCTTCTTGAGCGTGTAGACGCGCCGGGCCAGCTGGGATTTGCCCGCGCCCGTGGGGCCGGTGATGAGCAGTGGCGCTCGCGACTGGGTGGCCACCTGCTCGATTCGCTCGATGATGCGGTTGAAGGCGGCGTTGCGCGTGTCGATGCCGGCCTTGAGGAAGGACAGGCCCTCGCGTTGCTCTTGCTGGAAGCGCGTGGCCAGCGTGTCGTAGCGCGACAGGTCCAGGTCGATGAGCGTGTGCGTGCCCGCGCCCGTGCCCGTCCTGTCCCGCCCGGCCGGTGACAGCTGCACCAGTCGGCCGGGGATGAGCCGGCTCTCCACCAGGAGGAACATGCAGATCTGCGCGATGTGCGTGCCCGTGGTGATGTGGACGAGATAGTCCTCCTCCTCCGGGTTGAAGGGGTAGGCGCGCACGTAGTCGAGCAGCGCGCCGTAGGTCTCCTCCAAGTCCCACGGGTTCTTGATGTCCAGCGGCGTGGCGCGCACGGACGTCTCCGGAGACACCTGGCGGATGTCGCCCACCAGCGTGCCCGCGAGCGCCGCCGCTCCAGGCGGATGCAGCAGCTCCAGCCGGTGAACGACGAGGTCGTCCTGCTGGCACAGCGCCACCGTGGGCCGCCACTTCGTCCACCGCCCGGGGCCCTGCCCCGTGTCCAGCGTCGTCCCGAGCATCCCCAGGACCACCGTCTGCTTCGCCCGTGTCTTCGCCATTCGAATAGGACTTTATCCCAAGGGATATGGATGGCCAGCCCCCTCGGGGCGCTTCCCTCGGAGAAAGGGTTGGCACGCCGGCTGCTCTACGTCCCTCCGTGCCCGGGAAACAGAGCCCGGGCGAACGACCGAAAGGTGAAGGCCATGGAGCGCAACAAGGTGAGCTACGAGGTGCTGTCGGACGAGGCGGGTCGCCCCATCAAGTCGTGGACGATGGGAGTGCCGTTCGAGGACGAGGCCAAGAAGCAGCTCCGGAACCTGCGCGGCCTGCCCTTCATCCACAAGTGGGTGGCGGTGATGCCGGACGTGCACCGCGGCTACGGCGCGACGGTCGGTAGCGTCGTCCCCACGGTGGGCGCGGTGGTTCCGGCGGCGGTGGGTGTGGATATCGGCTGCGGGATGATCGCCGTGCGCACCACGCTGCGCGCGGACCAGCTCCCGGACTCGCTGCGTGGGGTTCGCTCGGCCATCGAGCGCGCGGTGCCGCATGGCCGCTCGGATAACGGTGGCCGTAACGACGTCGGCGCGTGGCGCGTGGCTCCGGCTTCGCATCAGCAGGTGTGGTCGCGGTTGATGGAGGGGTATGACCGCGTCGTCGCCAAGCACCCTCGCATCGGCCGTGGGCCGGACCTGGCGCACCTCGGTACGCTCGGGACGGGTAACCACTTCATCGAGCTGTGCCTGGACGAGTCGGATGGCGTGTGGCTGATGTTGCACTCCGGTTCGCGTGGCGTGGGTAACCGCATCGGCAGCTACTTCATCGAGCTGGCGAAGGAGGACATGCGCCGCTGGCATATCAACCTCCCCGACGCGGACCTGGCGTACCTGCCGGAGGGTACGGAGCACTTCGATGACTACGTCTTCGCGGTGAGCTGGGCGCAGGACTACGCGGCGATGAACCGCGAGCTGATGCTGCGAGGCGCGGTGGATGCCCTGCAGTTGAGCGGTGAGCTGCCTCCGTTCTCGCTGTCCGAGTCGGCGGTGAACTGCCACCACAACTACGTGGCGCGTGAGCACCACTACGGGAAGAACTGCTTCGTGACGCGCAAGGGCGCGGTGCGGGCGCGCGAGGGTGACCTCGGCATCATCCCCGGCAGCATGGGGGCGCGTTCGTACATCGTCCGAGGGAAGGGAAACGCGGACAGCTTCCATTCCTGCAGCCACGGCGCGGGCCGGGTGATGTCGCGTGAGGCGGCGAAGAAGCGCTTCACGCTGGAGGACCACGCGAAGGCGACGGCGGGCGTGGAGTGCCGCAAGGACGTGGACGTGATTGACGAGACGCCGGCGGCGTACAAGCCCATCGATGCGGTGATGGCGGCGCAGTCGGACCTGGTTGAAGTGGTCCACACGCTCAAGCAGGTCGTCTGTGTGAAGGGGTAGCCGAAGGACCACGACAACCCCCAACACGCGAGGTGGCCATGCCGGGATGACGACACCGAGGCGCCCGTTCCCCCCAAGAGGCCGAAAGGCCGCCAGTGGTGGGGGAGCGGGCGCCGCTATTTTGGGAAGGGTGTCAGAATGCCCGGGTGGGGCCGTGAGGCGTGGGAAAAGCAGGAGACGAGACACATGCTGCGCATCGATGGTTCAAGGGGAGAGGGCGGCGGCCAGGTGCTGCGCACGTCGCTGGCGTTGTCGCTGGTGACGGGGACGCCTTTCACGATGACGAACATCCGCGCGGGCCGCGCGAAGCCGGGCCTGTTGCGCCAGCACCTGACGGGTGTGAAGGCCGCGGAGGCGGTGGGCGCGGCGGAGGTGTCCGGCGCGGAGCTGGGCTCGAAGGAGCTGACGTTCCGTCCGCGCGCGCTGGCCGCGGGCAACTACCACTTCGCGGTGGGCACGGCGGGCAGCGCGACGCTGGTGCTGCAGACAGTGCTGCCCGCGCTGCTGGCCGCGACGGAGCCGTCCACGTTGAGGCTGGAGGGCGGGACGCACAACCCGGCGGCGCCGCCGTTCGACTTCCTCGCCCGGGCGTACCTGCCGATTCTGCGCAAGCTGGGGCCGACCGTCACGGCGACGCTGGAGCGTCCCGGTTTCTTCCCGGCGGGTGGCGGGAAGTTCCACGTGGACGTGCGGCCGGCGCCCATGAAGCCCCTCTCGCTGCTGGAGCGGGGGCGGGTGCTGCGCCGTGACGCGAAGGCGGTGGTGGCGATGATTCCCTTCGACGTGGCGAAGCGGGAGATGGAGACGGCGGGGGCACTGCTCAAGTGGCGTCCGGACGAGCTGCGGGTGGAGGAACTCAAGCGCACCACGGGCCCGGGCAACGCGCTGGTGGTGGAGGTGGAGAGCGAGCACGTCACCGAGGTCTTCACGGCCTTCGGCGAGCGAGGCAAGCGCGCGGAGGTCGTGGCGGAGGAAGCGGCTGGAGAGGTGAAGCGCTACTTGAACGCGGATGTCCCGGTGGGCGAGCACCTGTGCGACCAGCTGCTCCTGCTGTTCGCGCTGGCGCGGGGTGGGGAGTTCCGCACGCTGCCGCTGGACGGGCACTCGGTGACTCAGTTGGAGACGATGGCGCACTTCCTCGACGTGAAGGTGGACGTGCGCGAGGTGTCCCGCGAGGTGCGCGAGGTGGTGGTGCGCGGCTGAGCCCCCTGTCGAGGGCATCCTCCAGGTTCCGGCCGCACCTGGAGGACGCGCGTGTCACGTGAGTGATGCCGACGCCGTGGCAGTGCTCCCGGCTCTGGAAGAGAAACTCCATGCCGGTGAAGGCCGCCCACGCGGACTCGTGGGGAAGGGCACCCCGGGTGTCGGTGACTCACCCGGGGGCCCGATGCGTCAGGGGCGTCGGCGGACGATTTCGTTCTGACTCGAGATGCCCCAGACGGTGCCGTCCGAGGCCGCCGAGATTTGTTTCAAGGTGCCGGTCCTGGGCGTCCAGGTGGAGCCGCTCCACTGGAAGACATTGCCCGCGGGGTTCAGGGCCCAGATGACGGACGCGCTGCCGACGGAGACGTAGTTCATCCCGGGCGGGATGTTGAACGTCCACTCGGTGCCATTCCAGCGCAGCACGCGCAGGCCATCCGGAGGGTTGGTGGCCCACAGCTCGCCATCGGTGCCGACGGAGATGCGCTCCACGCAGCAGCGCTTCGGGGACCAGGCGGAGCCGGTGTATTGGTACAGGGTGTTGTCATTGCCCAGGCCCCACACCGTGTTCGCATTGGCGATGGTGACCTGCTTCATCCCAGCCGGGATGTTGAAGGTCCACCGCGTTCCGTCCCAGCGCAACACCCGCATGCCGTCCGGAGGGTTGGTGGCCCACAGTTCACCATCGGCCGCGGCGGCCAGTTCGGTGACGCAGCAGCTCTGATTGACCCACGTCGCGCCATCCCACTTCCAGTGTCGCCCCGTGGTGTCCAGCAGCCAGACGATGTTCGACGCGCCCACGGCGACCTGCTTGGGCGTCGTCTGCGGCGGCGCCGGGATGACCACGTATTCCGAATCGGGCGGGACGATGAGCGAATACAGCATCTTGTTGGGCGAGCCCTTCACGTCCTGGATGACGTTCGCCGTGCCTCCATTCAGCACGGCCTGCGACACCTGCGCGGGAGTCGCGGTGGGGTTCTTCTCCAGATAGAGCGCGGCCACGCCCGCGACATGGGGCGACGCCATGGAGGTGCCGCTGAGGTCTCGCGTTCCGGTGTCGGACGTGTTGCTCGTGGAGCGGATGCCCACGCCGGGTGCGAAGAGGTCCACGCAGGCACCCCAGTTGGAGAATGTGGCGCGCCGGTCCTGGATGTCGGAGGCCGCCACCGTGAGGGCCTCTGGCGTGCGGGCCGGACTCGACTGACAGGCATCCGCATCGCTGTTGCCGGCCGCGAGGACATACGTGATGCCCGCGTTGATGGAGGCCCGCACGGCGTCGTCCAGCAGGGAGTAGGCGCCACCGCCGAGGCTCATGTTCGCCACCGCCGGCTTCTGGTGGTTCTTGGTCACCCAGTTGATGCCGTTGATGATGCCGCTGTAGCTGCCTCGGCCGTCACAGGCCAGCACCCGCACCGGGTGCAGCCGGCTGTTCTTGGCGACGCCCCACGTCATGCCGCCAATGGTGCCCGCCACATGGGTGCCGTGGCCCTGGCAGTCATTGGTGCCGTTCCCATCCGCGATGGCCGTCATGCCTCCACTGACACGGCCTCCGAAGTCCGCGTGTGACGCTCGGATGCCGGTGTCGAGGACGTACACGTGCACGCCCTGGCCGGTGGTGGTCTGCTCGTAGCGCTGGTCCAACGCCAGGGGATGGGAGTCGAGCCGGTCCAGGCCCCAGGGCGCATTGGTCTGCACGGCCTCCACGTCGACATAGCCATCCTGGCCGAGCGCGATGACGCGCAGGTCGCTGGCGATGACGGTGGCGGAGGCGTCGGTCAATCCGTTGGCCGAGAAGCCGAGTGAGCCCGCATCGAAGTAGGCGAGGATGGTGCCACCGAAGCGTTGCGTCAGGTATTGCGCCACGGTTTGGACCTGGTCGGGTGTCACCAGGGTTGGGTCGAAGAAGAAGAGGTATTGGCCCGCGATGGCGTTGGCGGGACGGACGATGGGGGGCGGTGGATGAGTGGGCGGCGATGGGTCACAGTCGTGGAACTGGGTGCCGGTGACCAGCATGGCCCCCAGCATGAGACGCGAGGATGCCTGTCGAAACGAGAGCAGCATGGCGAGTCAATCCAATGGGGTGCGGGTTGACGCGAGCCGAGCCGCGCTCGCGCGGTGACTCCGCATTCCAAGTCCCGGGCCATGCGGCGCGCGGTTTCGTGAGCAAGGGATTGTGAGCGCTTGGCGCGGGCTCACGCCTGGCGCGACGTGCGTCATCTCGAATGGACGCGTCATTCCTGGGGCTCGTGGTGAACACTGACGCGTCAGTCGTGAAATGAGACACATCCTCGGTGTCGCGTGGCTCGCATTTCCCAGCCTCCTGGGGTGGTGAGTGGGCGCTTGCGCCCAGGGGACGCGCTCGCCTGAAGTCCTGCCGGGCATGCGGGAATGAAGCGGTCCTGGCTGGCTCGGAGCCTGGGACGCGCGACAGTGGATGCGCGGAGGCATCAACCCGAGATGGCCGAGGTTCCCGAAGTCGAAATCATCGCCCGGGACTTGCGACAGGCAGTCGTGGGGCGCCGAATCACTGACGTCGAAGTGCTCGTCCCGGAGGCGGTTCGTTTCCCGTCGCCGCCGGAGTTCATCGCCGCGCTGCGGGGTCGGTGCATCACCGGTGCGCGTCGTCGGGCGAAGTTCATCCTGCTGTCGCTGGACGACGGACAGACGCTCGCGTTGCACTTCATGCTCTGGGGCACGTTGTCGCTGCGGCCCGTGGGAAGTGAGTCGCCACCCGAGAGTCTGGTTGTCATGACACTTGATGGGGAGGAGGCGCTCTGGCTCACGGACACGCTGGGGTATGCGCGTGTGGCGGTGGCCCGCACCGCCGAGCTGACCTCTCGCCTGAAGCTCGAGGAGCTGGGGCCGGAGGTGCTCGACGACGACTTCACCTCGGACCACCTGGCGCGTCGGTTGTCACGTCGCAGAAGCCCGCTCAAGACGGTGCTGCTCAATCAGCGTGTCGTCGCGGGGCTGGGGAATCGGGACGCGGACGAGAGCCTGTGGAAGGCGGGGCTGGATCCACGTCGCCTGGCGGCTTCCCTCGCTCGTGACGAAGTGATGCGGTTGCATCGTGCCATGCGCGCGGTGCTCGAAGAGGGGCTGTCGCTCCGGGGTACGCAGCGAGATTTGTTCGGCGTGAAGGGACAGGCGAAGCACCGGCGCAATGTCTTCGAGCGCACCGGCGCGCCGTGTCCCAGCTGCGGCACGCCGATTACCCATGTTCGGGTCGGCGGCCGGAACACGCACTGGTGCGTCCGGTGTCAACCCGAGTCAGGGGCACCCTCGGGACCGACCCAAGGGGTGTTGCTGTGAGCGCCTGCCTGGTGGCGGCCATCGCCTCTGCTTTTCTTTCGGAGCAGGAGGGGTGGGCCGTCCAGCCGCCCCCCGCTGCGCTGACCGTCGCTCCGCTGTTATGAAGCAGGTGTGTCCGACGTCACCGAGTCCACACCGTCGCCGCTCGACTCCGCGCTGGCTCGCGCCAGTGAGGAGCTGGGCCTGCCCAGCTACTACCAGTCCTGTGTGCGCCCTCTGCTGCGCAACCCCGAGGGCCGCTGGCCCCGGTGCTGTGGCGGCGGCTGTGAGCCGTGCGCCCAGACGCTCATCCAGGTGGCGCTGCGCACCCTGGAGATTCTGGGCACACCGCGACAGGCCCCTCTTCCGGACTGAGTCCACACATGGCTTCCGCCCCTCCGCTGTTGCTCGTCGACGACGACGCCGCCTTTCGCAAGGTCTACGGCAGCCTGCTGCGCGACGCGGGCTATGAGGTGGTGGAGGCGGCGGACCGTCCCTCCGCCCGCGCCGCCTTCGACGCGAGGCCCTTTCCCCTCGTCCTGCTCGACTTGATGCTGCCTCCGGATGGCAGCGTCTCCTCGGGCCTGACGGGACTGGCGGCGTTGCTCGACGCTCGGCCGGGCACCAAGGTCATCGTCGTGTCCGGGGTGGGCGATACGCGCCACTCGCTGGAGGCGATTCGCCTGGGCGCGTACGACTTCCTCACCAAGCCCGTGGACCCGGACGTGCTGCTCGTCGTCGTGCAGCGCGCGCTGGCCCGTGTGGCGCTGGAGCGCCAGGTGGAGGCGCTGCGCACGTCCCTGGAGCGGGCCGCGGGCGACGCGGCCATGGTGGGGCAGAGCGCTTCGTTCCTCGCCGCCCTCTCCCTGGCCGAGCGCGTGGCCGCCAGTGACTTGCCCGTGCTCGTCACCGGCGAGAATGGCACCGGCAAGGAGCTGCTCGCGCGCATGGTGCACCAGAAGAGTCGGCGCCATGCGGGCCCCTTCATCCCCGTCAACTGCGGCGCGCTGCCGGAGACCTTGCTGGAGAGCGCACTCTTCGGCCACGTGAAGGGTAGCTTCACCGGTGCGACCCGAGACCACCGGGGCCTCTTCGCGGAGGCGGACGGAGGCACCCTGTTCCTGGACGAGCTGGGGGACATGACGCCGTCGCTCCAGGTGAAGGTGCTGCGCGCGCTGGAGACGGGGGACATCCTGCCGGTGGGCGCGGACCTGCCCGTGCACGTGGACGTGCGCCTCATCTCGGCGACTCATCGAGACCTGGGACGCATGCTCCAGGAGGGCGCCTTTCGCGAGGACCTCTACTGGCGCGTCAAGGGCGTGGAGCTCCGCCTGCCGCCGCTGCGCGAGCGCGCCTCGGACCTGCCGCTATTGGCCAAGCACTTCCTCAACCAGTGCGCGCACCTGTGTCCGGATGGCCGGGCGAGGTTACTGTCGGATGCCGCCGCGGAGTCGCTCGCCGCGCACGGTTGGCCGGGCAACCTGCGCGAGCTTCGTCACGAGATGCAGCGCGCGACGGTGTTGGCCGGAGAGCGCCGCGAGCTTCAGCCCGAGGACCTGTCCTTCACCGGCAGCGAGCGTCCTCGCGCGAGCACCCCGGGCGCCACCACGCTGGCAGCCAAGGTGGAGGCGCTGGAGCGCCGCGAAATCGAGGACGCGCTGAAGCGCTTCGGTGGCAACCGCACGCACTCCGCGGAGGCCCTGGGACTGTCGCGACAGGGCCTGCTCAAGAAGCTGGAGCGCTTCGGGCTGACGTGAGTCAGAAGAGGCGTGCGCCCAGGCCCGCCTTCAGTGCCCAGCCCAGCCTCGTGTCGGAGAGGCCCGCGCGCTCTTGGAAGGTCTCCGTGCCCAGCTGCCCCGCGAGCAGCACGGACACGTTGTTGCCCAGGTACACCTCGACGCCGCCACCGCCGAGCGCCTGGAAGCGCAACGACTTTGACTTCGAGATGCCGATGTCCAGGGGCAGGTCCACCAGCCCCAGGATTGTCACCGTCTCGGCCACCCGCCAGCCGGCGATGAGCCCCGGAGACAGTCGCAGCATCACGCCCGAGAAGTTCTGGTCGTCCATGTACGTGGAGCCGGAGTTGAACACCACGCCCAGCCCCAGCGTCGGCGCCAGCGACACCGAGCCCCGCTCCAGCACCTTCAGCCGCCCCACCAGCTCCAGCGCGGCGGATAGCTGGAACCAGTTGAGCCGCGCTCGCGCCTCCAGCTCGAAGCTGGAGATGCCCTGGCGAAACCCCACGCCAATCTCCGGCGCCCCCGCGTAGCCGTACAGCGCCGTTGTCCCGGCCGGCAGCGTCACCGGCGCAATCACCGCCCCGAGCGGATCCTCCTCGGACGAGACGGGCGTCTGCTCGACGGTGACGCGCCCCTCCTCTCCGGGTTGCGCGGCCGTCGCCTGCTGGGCGGCGGAGGCGGAGGTCAGCAACAGCGCGGACACCAGGAGCCAGGAAGAGACCGAGCGCGTCATGCCGCGCACCCTACCGCGACCTGTTTGTTACCGAAACTCAACGATTCCGAGGACTTGTGTCCAGGTTGCCAATCTATCAAGCTTCGCTGGAATAATTCGGTATCCATGGCTCCCGCGCTTACACAGCTCTCCGCGCGCAATGAACCGACGGCGTCGGTGCCGTCGGAGGTTGGCGCGCGTCGTCGAGGGGGGCGGAGTCGGGCGCGGGTGCTGCTGGTGGACTCGGACGCGGGCGCGCAGTCGGCGCTGGCGGCGGCGCTGGTGGAGGCGGGCTTCGAGGCGCTGCTGGTGGGTGGGGCGCAGGCGGCGCTGGATGCGCTGGCTCCAGAGGGCCCCTTGCCGAGGCTGGTCATCGCGGACGTGGAGCTGCCGGATGGCGACGGCTTCAGTCTGTGCGGACAGATTCGCGCGGACGTGCGCACCGCTCACCTGCCGGTGTTGTTGCTGGCGCGGCGCGAGGAGGACTTCCACCGCGACCTGGCCGGTGGCGTGGGCGCGGACGACTACCTGACGCGCCCGTTGGACGTGGAGGACGTGGTGTCGCTCGCGCGGCTCAAGTCGGGGTATGCGACGGGCGCGGCGACGTTCGAGTCACATACCGCGAGGCTGGCCCTGCCGAGGGTGACACGGGCGCTGCTGGCGGGCGTGCGCTCCGGGCGGCTCGTCCTCGCGGAGGGTGAGGGCTGGTTCTCCTTCCGCCATGGCCTGGTGGTGGACGCCATGTTTCATGGTGAGCGCGGCAGCCTCGCGTTTCGCCGGCTGCTGGGCTTCGCCAGCGGCGCGTACGCGGTGGCCCTGGGGCCCGAATTGCACAAGGGCTCGTTCACCATGGACCGCGCGCACCTGTGCGAGGCGGTGTTGCCGGCGCTGGAGCGCTTCGAGGCGCTGAGGGCGCGCGGCCTGCCGCTGGCCTCGCGGCTGACGGTGGACTTCGCGCGGCTGGCGGAGGAGCTGCCCGCGCTGCCCGAGGACGTGGGCGAGGTGGTGCGTCTGTTCGATGGGCGACGCACGGTGCGCGCCGTGCTGCTGGAGTGCCTCTACCCGGAGGCGGTGGCGTACGAGGCATCCACGCGCCTGTTCGCGCTGGGCGTGCTGGTGCCCGCGTGTTTCATCGAGGAGCGGGAGCGCGCGCGCGGAGGCTCGGGAGTGCCTGGCTTCTTCGAGCCCGTGCCCTCGGTGGACCCGGTGCCCGAGGTGTCGCGAGGAGATGCGGACTGAGGGTTTGACTCCGCGCCCCGGGCTGGGAGACAAGGCCGCCCAGAGGCGACACCTTCCATGTCCGGTCACAATCGGTGGTCGAAGATCAAGCGCCAGAAGGCCGCGATGGGCGCGACCAAGGGCAAGCTCTACTCGAAGGTCGTGAAGGAGATCACCGTCTCCGCGCGACTCGGGGGAGGCGACCCCGCTGGCAATCCGCGTCTGCGTGTGGCGCTGGGCCTGGCCCGTGAAGCCAACATCCCCAAGGACACCGTCGAGCGTGCCATCAAGAAGGGCACCGGCGAGCTGGAAGGGGAGCGCTACGAAGAGGTGATGTACGAAGGCTACGGCCCCGGCGGCGTGGCCGTCCTCGTCGAGTGCGTCACCGACAACCGCAACCGCACCTCGGCCGACGTGCGCTCGACGTTCGGCCACCACGGCGGCAACCTGGGCGCCGAGGGCGCGGTGGCCTGGATGTTCCAGAAGAAGGGAATCGTCACCGTCAAGCCCGGCCCCGAGGAGGACGCGGTGCTGGAGACGGCGCTGGAGGCGGGCGCCGAGGACGTCGTGCCCCAGGGCGCGGACGGCTTCGAGGTTCGCACCGCGCCGGTGGACCTGCATACGGTGGCCACGGGCCTGGAGTCCGGGGGCCTGCCGGTGGGCGAGCAGAAGTGGGCGTACCTGCCGCAGAATACCGTCCAGCTCGACGGCGATAATGCGAAGAAGATGCTCAAGCTGATGGACGCGCTCGAGGACAACGATGACGTGCAGAACGTCCACGCGAACTTCGAGATCGACGAGTCCCTGATGGAGTCCCTGTCGCAGTAGCGGCGGGGCGAACGGAGCGAACGGTGCGCGTTCTCGGAGTAGACCCTGGCAGCCGCTTCATGGGCTACGGGGTGGTGGAAGAGAAGCGAGGCCGACTGGTGCATGTGGGCCACGGCGTCATCAAGGTGGATGAATCAGCGCCCCTGGCCTTTCGCCTGAAGGAGCTGCATGCCGCGCTGAGCGCGCAGCTCGTGATCTTCCGTCCGGAGGCGGTGGCGGTGGAGGGCCTGTTCACCTTCCGCAATGCCCGGAGCGCGTTGGTGCTGGGGCACGCGCGCGGCGTGGCGCTGCTGGCGGCGGCCCAGGTGTCGCTGCCCGTCTTCGAGTACGCGCCCGCGAAGGTGAAGAAGTCGGTGGGCGCCGGCGGCGCGGACGGCAAGGACGCGGTGGCGCGGATGGTGCGGACGTTCCTGCAACTGGAAGCCAAGGACCTGGGGCGCGCGGACGCGAGCGACGCCCTGGCCGTGGCGCTGTGTCACCTCAACCATGGTCGCGCCGCCGTTCCCACGGCGAGCACGGCTGGCAAGAAGCGCAAGGGCGCCGCGGCGCTGCTCGCGGACAGACTGGCGCCGTCCTATCGGCGCCCGGAGGCGGGATGATCGCTCGGCTGCGTGGCGTGGTGCTGGAGAAGGATGCCGAGGGCGCCGTCATCGACGTGCAGGGCGTGGGCTACCTGGTGAACTTCTCCACGCTGGCTCTGGGGAAGCTTCCGCCGGAGGGCCAGACGGTGGACGTGCGCGTGCGCACCGTGGTGCGCGAGGACGCCTTCGACCTGTTCGGCTTCCTGACCCGGGCGGAGGAAGAGATCTTCCTGCTGCTCAACGGCGTCTCCCGCGTGGGGCCGCGCATGGCGCTGGGCGTGCTGTCCGGCATGGAGGTGCCGGAGCTGGTGGCGGCCCTGTCTCGCGGTGAGGTGGCGCGCCTGGCGAAGATCCACGGCGTGGGAAAGAAGACCGCCGAGCGACTGGTGCTGGAGCTGAAGGACAAGATGAAGAACGTCCACCTGGAGGCAGTCTCCCGGGGGACGGCGCCCATTCCGGTGAGCGGGCCTCAATCCGACCTTGTCTCCGCGCTGCTCAACCTTGGCTACAAGCCCCCGCAGGCGGAAAAAGCCGCGGAGCTGGCCACCAGCAGGCTGGGTGCCGATGCGTCCTTCCAGGTCCTCTTCCGCGAGGCCCTCAAGTCCCTCAGGGCAGGCGCCTGACGTCTTCTGGACGTCCGCCGTCGCGGGTGTAGTCGGGTGGCCAAATCCGGACCTCCCTGACCAGCCCGCACAAGCTTCTTTCCTCTGAGAAATCGAAACGGTCCAGGGTCCGACGGGCCCTGTGTCGGCTCGGCGGCAAGTGTCGGCGCCCGTCGCAGGATGCCGGACAGCCTGGGCCGCCCCCTACCCGCAGTGGGTAGCCAGTTTCATCGACGGTGACACTTTCCAGCCACAGCGGTGGAGCCGAGTGCCCCACCCAGGACAAGGAGTTGCTCACATGAAGGCATGGCGTGGCGTCCCGGTGCTCGTGTCCGTTCTCGTCGGAAGTCTGGGCGGGGTGGGGTGTGGTCCGGCCTTCGAGTCGAGTGACGAATCTGGAAGCGAGCGCGTGGCGTCCGCCCGGGCCTCGGTGGATGCGGCGCCGGAGGAGGCGGACGCGGAGGTGACGGCGCGTCGGGCCTGTGGGACGGACCCGGTGGGGCCGCCGGGTTCAAAGCCGGAGTGGCTGGCGCGGGGCGACGGGCGGCTGTTGTTCAGCGCGGAGGCGGTGGGTCAGGGGCGCGAGCTGTGGAGCAGTCCGGGGCGCTCGGGCTGCGCGGGCGTGGTGAAGGACATCCGTCCGGGGACCATGGGCTCGGTGCCGCGCTTCCTGACGCCGCTGGAGCCGTGGGTGCTCTTCGTCGCGGATGACGGCCAGCACGGGCCCGAGCTGTGGCGCACGGACGGCACGGAAGCGGGCACGGTGATGGTGAAGGACCTGCTTCCTGGCGAGCGCGGCTCGGCCCCCCGGGCGCTCACGAGGGTGGGCGACTGGCTCTACTTCACGGCGGAGGACTTCGAGCACGGCCTGGAGCTGTGGCGCACGGACGGCACGGAGTCAGGCACGCGGCTGGTGCATGAGTTCGTCCCGGGCCCCGGCTCGCTCCAACTGGTGTCGCTGACGGCGTGGGGGAAGCGCCTTGCCCTGGTGTCGTACTCGCCCGAGGCCGCGGTGCTGTGGGTGGTGGAGGCGAATGGCCAGGCGCGCGTGCTCTACCAGTCGGCGGTGGGGGTGCTGCTGTCGCTGACGGCGTCGGAGCGGCGCCTGTTCTTCCTGCGGGACACGGGGATGGATCTCGCGGAGCTGTGGGTGACGTCGGAGCGGCCGGGCTCCGCGACGCGGGTGCGGGACTTCACCGGAGAGTTCCCCTCGTACCTCACGGCGATGAATGGCTCGGTGTTCTTCCTGGCCGGCGCGGATGGCTACTTCGGGGAGCAGGGCGACACGCTTCACGGGGGCGAGCTGTGGCGCAGCGACGGCACGGTGTCGGGCACGCGGCTGGTGCGCGACATCTGGCCGGGGCCCAAGGGCTCGCTGCCATCGCATCTGGTGGTGATGGATGGGGTGCTGTACTTCGCGGCGGACGACGGCTGGCGCGGGCGCGAGCTGTGGCGCAGCGACGGCACGCTCCTGGGGACGTGGATGGTGTGGGACCTCCAGTGGGGCCCGGAGGGCAGCGAGCCGGAGCAACTGGTGGCGGAGAACGGCTGGCTGTTCTTCTCCGCGAAGACGGCCCTCCACGGGCGCGAGGCGTGGTCCAGCGATGGGTGGCTGTGGCGCACGCGCCGGCTGACGGACATCGCGCCGGGGACGTCATCGTCGGACCCTCGCTCGTTCGTGCGCTCGGGCTCGGAGGTCTTCTTCCTGGCCGGAGAGGCGCCGGCGGACGAGGCGCTGTGGGCGGTGCCCCTGCGTCCCGCCTGGCCCTGCGCCACCGGGGCGGCCGCGGACGCGCGAGGCTGCTGACGTCAGGCCGCGCGCCGGCTGGCGGGCGTGGGCCTCACGTCGCCGAAGTTGGGCGCGGGCAGGACGATGGTGGGGGCAAGCCCCGGCGACAGCAGGTGCGAGGTCAGAAGCGAGGAGGGGTGGAAGTTGATGAACGCCCCCTCCACCGCGGAGTGCCCGGCGAAGAGCTTCTCCACCACCATGGACGAGTACTGCGAAAGCGAGTCCTCGCGCGTGTTGCCGTTGAGCACGACTTCCCAGCCCATGTGCTCGGCGAAGCGGCGCACGCCGGGGATGGCGGACAGGAGCGGCGTGTAGCTCTCCGTGGCCACGCCGTTCTCGCTGACGACGAACACCTCGCGAGAGGTGGCCACCGCCAGCGACATGTTGCCGCGCGTGTGGCCCGGCGTGCTGAGGATGGCCGCGCCCACGCCCAGCCACGTGTCCCCGTCGAGCAGCACCACGCGCTCGGCGGGGATGTCGGCGCCACCGGGGACGAACCACACCGTCTGCATGGGGTGCAGGTCCTTCACCATCTCCCACTCCGCGCGCTGCACCAGCAGCTTCGCCCGGGGGAAGTACGCCGACACGCCGTCGCCCCCCAGCCACCCGCGCAGGTCCTGGATGTGCAGATGGTCGAAGGCCAGGTAGTCCACGTCCGCGGGCGTCAGCCCCAGCGAGGCCAGGTGGCTCTGCACCGTGCCGTGCCGGGTGGACATGAGCTTGTCGGAGACGAAGCCGCCGTAGCGCTCGCGCAGCGCGTGGTAGAACGGCGCGGCCACGCCCCGCTCGTAGTCGGACGGGTTGAAGAGCAGCGTGCGTCGCTCGCCCTTCGCGTCGACGAACTGCACCACCTGCATGCGGTTGGTCATCATCACGTACGGCGCGGGTGACAGCGCCGCCCCGCTGAAGGCGAACTGCGCGGGATAGGGAAACGTGACGAGCTCGCAGGTGGCCACCGCCGCCACGGGACCTTCCTGGACGAAGCGCTCGCGGGCCTCGAGCGCCGCGCGGCGCAGCCTCTGCAGACGCAGGCCTGGCAGGGGCTCGGAGTGGGCCTCGGCGAGGAAGGGCAGGGGGCGGAACGCGGGGCTCTGGCTCATGGATTCACCGTGACAGCGAGAGGTCGAAGACCGGCGCGACGAACGGAGCGCACGGGCCATGTTCTCCGGCCCGGCGGCGGGGATGCCAGGCAACGTCGGCGTGTTTCACTCGAGCGTCCGCCAGTCCACACGCCTGCCCAGGCACCAGGGAACGTGGCGTCGAAGCCCGTCATGACGGTGGGTGCTCCCTGGCCTGCTGGGCGTCCCCGAGTCCAGCCCGAGGATGTGGGCGACACGCGCGGCCTTCCTGTATAGGGTCCCATGGTCATGGCGAGGAAGTCCGACACTCTCTCCGAAGAGGTCCTCCCGGAGGACGTCCGGCTCGAGGCCTCCCTGCGTCCGCGCTCGTTCCACGAGTACGTGGGACAGGGGCTCGTCGTCGAGAAGCTCAAGGTGTATGTGCAGGCGGCTCGCAGTCGGGGCGAGGCCCTGGACCACTGCCTGTTCTCCGGCCCCCCGGGCCTGGGTAAGACGTCGCTGGCGCACATCATCGCCAACGAGCTGGGCGTGGGCATCCACGTGACGAGCGGCCCCGCGCTGGAGCGCAAGGGCGACCTGGCGGGTCTGCTCACCAACCTGAACGAGCGCGACGTCCTCTTCATCGACGAAATCCACCGGCTCAACGCGGCGGTGGAGGAGTACCTCTACCCGGCGATGGAGGACTTCCGGCTGGACATCACCATCGACACGGGGCCGGCCGCCCGGGCGATGAAGATTGATTTGCCGCCCTTCACGCTCATTGGCGCGACGACGCGCACGGGCCTGCTCACCTCGCCCTTGCGTGACAGGTTCCAGATTCAGGAGCGGCTGGAGTACTACGACGCCGCGTCCCTGGAGCTCATCCTCCACCGCTCCGCGCGCATCCTCGGCATCCCCCTGGAGAAGGAGGCCGCCCACGAGGTGGCCACCCGCTCGCGCGGCACGCCCCGCATCGTCAACCGGCTCCTGCGCCGGCTGCGCGACTTCGCGGAGGTGGAGGGCAACGGGAAAATCACGCTGGAGCTGGCGAAGAAGTCCCTGGACCGGCTCGGCGTGGACGCCAGCGGCCTGGACTCCATGGACCGCAAAATCCTGCTCACCATCCTGGACAAGTTCGGCGGCGGTCCTGTGGGCGTGGAGACCATCGCCGCCAGCGTGGGCGAACAACGCGATACCATCGAGGACGTGTACGAGCCCTTCCTGATGCAGGAGGGCTTTCTGCAGCGCACGCCCCGGGGCCGGATGGCCACCCACCGCACCTACCAGTATTTCAAGAAGCAGCCACCGCCCACGCCCCAGGGCAGCCTCTTCTGAAACCCGCGAGCCATGAGCCAGGCCACCTCCCCCGCGTCTCCCGCTTCCGGACCCACCACCCTCCGCGTCGCGCGTGACTTCTACGCGGACCTGATGCGGGCCTCCCAGACGTCGCGCGCGGGCTTCCTCGCCGAGCGCGAGCGCTGGCTTCGCGGCGTCCCCGTGGACGGCCGGGAGGAGCTGCTCTTCGAATTCGAGATGCTCCTGCGCGCGGTGGAGCGCTACCTCAACCTCACCGCCGTGGTGGACGCCAAGGACCGGCCGCTCGTCACCCGCGACTTCCACGAGGAGCTGGTGGACGTGCGCGACGCCATGGACCGCGCCATCCGTGTCGCACGTCACCTCCAGGACCCGGACAGCGACCAGAAGATGGTCTTCCGCAAGTACGTGGAGACCCAGCTCGCGGATGACCGGGTGCGTCGCGCACTCATCGAGGAGGAGCTGGACCAGGAGACGCCGTCGGAGAGCCTCTTCGTGCTGCGCGAGGACCTGGACGCGCTGCGCAACCTGCTGGACCACCTGCTCCAGCTGCCCACCGCGCGGCTCAACCTCTTCCAGGACCTGGGCAAGCTGGCCCTGAAGGAAATCGTCCTCAACCGCTACTTCCGGCCCTTCCGGCCGTTGGAGTTCCGCGTCGAGTACGACCGGCTGCGCTCGGTGCGCCTGTTGGATCTGCTCGTGGGGATGCCGGAAGAGCAGCGCGCCGGCTTCTCCACCGCGTTCCTGGGGCTGTTCCGGCTGCTGCACTACCTGGCCTACGTGGACGCGGAAGGCACGCCGCCCGTGCCCCGGCGGGTGCGCGTGCTGCTGGCGCTGGTGCGCAGCGAGACGCACGCCTTGGCCACGTGGCTGCACGCGGAACTGTCGCCCAAGGCGGGCTCCAAGGCGCTCCAGGCCGCGGCCCTGCGGACGGCGCGGGATTTGGCCAAGGAGTCGGAGCGCATTGGCCGCGAGGTGCTGGCCCACGTGGACAAGGAGCCGGACGCGCCCGCGCGCGCCACCGCCGCCTTCAGGTCGCTGTTGCGCACCCAGGTCGTCGCGCTGGTGGAGGCCCTGGCCCCCAATGGCGGCCTGTCCGACGACGTCTTCGACGCGCTGGTGAGCCCCCAGGACGCCGCGCTGCGGCTGCGCAAGGACCTGTGGGTGTACGCCCAGCTGTGCCGCTCCGCGGAGGGGTTCCTGCGCGCGGAGGACGTGCCCGCCGCGGAGCGCTCCCTGGACGCGCTGAAGACCTTCCTCGCGTACTTCCACGACGGCGGCTACCAGCTGCTGCGCTACTCGGACTACGACGCCTTCGACCGCTTCACCGCGCTCCTGGTGGAGCTGCCCTGGCCGCCCGAGGGCCCCGGCATCCGCAGCCGGCTCGCCGAGGACCTGCGCCGCTTCAGCCAGACGCTGGAGTCCACCTTCCACTCCGTCAGCCGCCGCACCCTCCTCCAGGGCAGGGGGTTCGACCGCCAGGAAGCCGAGGCGCTCCGCGATCGCTTTGTCGCGGTCCCGACTCGCTGACCCTCACGTGGGGGGAGAAAATCGACCCACGCCCACTCGCCCCGTATGACGCAACCCCCCACGGGGTGTGCTCGTACGGGGCGTGTTTGCTTCCAGCCAGTTCCTTGCGCTATGGACGCCCCCGTGTTGCATGGAAGACACGCTTCGTTGCGAAGCGCGTCACGGGGCAGGGCGGCGGGTGAGGCGGTGAAGAATTCCCGGACACCAATGTCACGGTTTCGGGTGAATTCACCAACCCTCGGACGGGGGGAGGGTGGCTGGCCACGATGGGCACCCACCGCGATGTCAGAAAAAATCCAACCGTTCCAAGGGGTTCGAGTCATTCGACCCCCCCACCACGGAAGGCGGGATGTCACGCTGTCGTGGCATGCCACTTGCTGAATCTGCGCGTCGCGTCAGACCACTGTTGAACGATTCCGGCGCCATCTGGCCAGATGACCGTTCGGAAGTCCCGCAGCACGAGCAGCCACGAGGCGACACCGACATGCCCCCGTCTTCCTACAACCAGCGCACCCTCTCGAAGACCGCCAGCCTCCAGGGCATCGGGCTCCACTCGGGCGCGAAGGTGACGCTCACGCTGCGTCCGGCGCCCGCGGGGCACGGCATCGTCTTCGTGCGCACGGACCTGCCTCGCCCGGTGAGCATCCCCGCGTTGGCGGAGTACGTGGTGGACACGGCGCTGGCGACGACGCTGGGCCGCGACGGCGTGAAGGTGGCGACGGTGGAGCACTTCATGTCCGCCATGGCGGGCCTGGGCATCGACAACGCCCGGGTGGAGCTGGACGGCCCCGAAGTGCCCATCATGGACGGCAGCGCCGCTCCCTTCGCGGCCCTCATCCAGGATGCGGGCATCCGCGAGCTGGACGCGCCCAAGGAGCTGCTCGTCATCCGCAAGCCCGTGTCCGTGGTGGATGGCGACAAGCAGGCCTCGCTCACCCCCTCGCGCCACTTCCGCATCAGCTGCACCATCGACTTCGAGCACCCCGTCATCCAGGGTCAGGCGTTTGATTTGGATTTCAGCGACCGGGACTTCTCCCGGGAGATTTCCCGCGCGCGCACGTTTGGCTTCCTGCGTGACGTGGAGAAGCTGAAGAAGCTGGGCCTGGCTCGCGGCGGCTCGCTGGACAACGCCATCGTCGTGGACGAGGTGTCCATCCTCAACCCGGAAGGGCTGCGCTTCACCGACGAGTTCGTGCGTCACAAGATCCTCGACGCCATCGGTGACGTGTCTCTGTTCGGCCGTCCCGTCATTGGCCACCTCACGGCCTACAAGACGGGCCACGCGCTCAATCACAAGCTGGTTCGCAAGGTCCTTTCAGACCCGAGCTGCTATGAGATTGTCCCCGCGCGTCGTCGCGACGTGGAAGGCTTGGAGCTGGGCCTGCCAGGATTGGCCGGCGCGCTGGAGCTGGAGCCGCTCGTCGCCTGATGTTGGTTTGGCATTTCCTTGCAGGTCGGGGCTGGCTCGACTAAGTCGCGGGCTCATGCCCATGCGTCCAACCAACGTCATCCTCGCCGCGCTGCTGGCGGCTTCGTTCACCGCCGGTTGCAACAAGGAGAAGGCGCCGGTCACCGCGCAGGCTCCCGCCGCCGCCCAGGCCCCCGCGGGTGAGCCCACCCCGGACACCGTGGTCGCCACCTTCGGTGACGGCCAGAAGATCACCTACAAGGAGCTCAACGACCGCGTCCAGGAGCCGATCGCCAACCTGGAGAAGCAGAAGTTCCAGCTTCGCAAGCGCGGCCTCGAGGGCATGGTGACGGAGAAGCTGGTCGATGCGGAGGCCAAGAAGCGCGGCATCACGCAGGACCAGTTCCTCAAGGCGGAGATCGACGACAAGGTTCCCGCGCCGACCGAGGAGAAGATCAAGGAAGTCTTCGACGGCGCCAAGGGCCAGCTGCCGCCCGGCTCGACGTTCGAGCAGATGAAGCCGCAGATCCTCGACTTCCTCACGCAGCAGCCCAAGCAGGAGCGCGCCCAGGCCCTCTTCGCGGAGCTGCGCAAGAACGCCAACGTGCAGATCACCCTGCCGGAGCCGCCGCGTGCTCCCGCCGAGCGCAAGACGGTCTCCGCCGTCGGCCCGTCGAAGGGCCCGGACAACGCGCCCATCACCATCGTCGAGTTCAGCGACTTCCAGTGTCCGTTCTGCAGCCGCGCCATTGGCGCGGTGGACCAGGTGATGAAGGAGTACGACGGGAAGATCAAGCTGGTGTTCCGTCAGTTCCCCCTGGACTTCCACAAGGAGGCGCAGAAGGCCGCCGAGGCGTCGCTGTGCGCCAATGACCAGGGCAAGTTCTGGGAGATGCACGACAAGCTGTTCGCCAGCCAGTCCGCGCTCCAGCTGGAGAACCTCAAGAAGTACGCGGGCGAGCTGAAGCTGGACCAGGCCAAGTTCGACAAGTGCCTGGACTCCGGTGAGAAGGCCGCGACCGTGAAGAGCGACATGGCGGACGCGCAGAAGGTCGGCGTCAGCGGCACGCCGGCGTTCTTCATCAACGGCATCATGCTGTCGGGTGCGCAGCCCGTCGAAGAGTTCAAGAGCATCATCGACGCCGAGCTGAAGCCGACGGCGCAGAAGTAATCACGCGGTTCGGAGGGCACGGGCGGTGGCCCAGAAACCCAAGGCCACGCCCCGTGTCGGTGGTGAGGCGACTTCGCTGGATTTGGAGAAGTCGCTCGCCGCTGGCCTGTCCTCCTCCCGTCCCCTCTCGGCCTGGTTCCATGGGCCGGAGGGGATGGTGCTCCTCCAGGAGCCCATGGGCTTCGCTGGCTTCCTGGCCGGCACGCTCGGGACGCTCTCGGTGGAGGAAGTCTTCGCCCACGTCCTGACGGGGATTCGCAGCGGGTTGCTCGCCGTGCAGCACGGCGCCGTCCGCCGCACGGTGTCCTTCCGGGACGGGCAGGTCGTCTTCGCCACGTCCACGGAGCGCTGGGAGCGGCTGGGCGCGGTGCTGGTGCGGCTGGGGCTGGTGACGCAGGCACAGCTCACGCAGGCGCTCTCACGCGTGATGCCGTCGCGGCGCATCGGCCAGGTGCTCACCTCCGAGGGACTCGTGTCCGAGGCCCATCTCTACAGCGCCATGACGTACGTGGTGCGGGAGGTGGTGCTGAGCCTCTTCGAGTTGACGGAGGGCAGCTTCCTCTTCGTCGAGGGCCCCGCGCCCATGGCGGACGTGGTGAAGCTGCCGGAGCGCACGCGTGATTTGGTGCTCACCGGAATCAAGCGCTCGGAGGAGCTGTCGCGGTGGCGGCGGCGCTATCCGGAGGACATGCGCGCGGAGACCGGGCCGAAGGGGCCTCGCCCGGGTGAGGAGCGCCTCTTCCGGCTGCTGGGCGCGGGCACGACGCTGGGCGAGCTGCGCACGGTGCGCGAGAGCGGACACCACGCGTTCTTCGCGTGGCTGGAGGAGTGCGTGCAGGGCGGCCACCTGACGGTGCGACCCGCCACGCCTCCCGCGCCGCCCGTGCCCGCCGTGGAGGGCATGGCGTGGGAGCTCTTGTCCGCGGAGGAGCGCTACAACCTGCTCTTGTCCCTCATCCACCGCGCGCTGCGCGACGCGGGGGAGGACGTGGACCTGCTGCGTGGCTTCCTCGATGCGCCGCCGTCGGGGCTCGAGGACGCGTATGCCGGCGTGGTGTTGAGCGCGGAGGGCCGGGTGGATGTGGCGCGGCTGCGCGCCAACCTGTCCGGTGGTGGCGAGGCGGTGGCGCGGGCGCTGACGCTGGAGGCGCTGGACGCCATCGTGTCGTACGCGTTGTTCTCCGCGCGAAACGTCCTGCCGTCCGAGGTGGCCGAGCGCTTGTCCAACACCTACCGCACCCTGCAGGGAGGGCTGGCCTAGCAGGCGGCACATGCCCACGTTCGCGGCCACGGCGTTCGTGGTCGGGGGACGATGGTCATGGGTGTGTTGCGGAAGCTGGCGTGGGGGTTCCTGGTCGTGAGCGCGGGGTGTAGCGGCTCGCGTCAGGCCGTGAAGGCGGACGCGGCGCAGCCTGGAACGGGCGGCTCGGGACAGGGACAGGTGGAGGCGATGAAGGCCTCCGTGTCTGGACCGTACGTGGACGAGGAGCTGGGGTTCGAAATCATCCGGCCCAGTGACGACTGGCAGTTGGACGCGACGAACGAGCGCACGCCGGAGGGGCTCGCGATTCCGGTGGTGCTGCGTCACCCTCCGTCAGGTGCGCAGGTGGTGCTCCAGGTGGCGCCCGCGGTGGCCACGCCCACCCAGTTCGCCGAGCGGCTCACGGAGGGACTGCGACAGCAGCCGGGCTTCATCACCACGGACCCCGTGCCCCTGGCACTGTCCGATACGGCGGTGGGCTTCAACTTCCAGGTGGGTGACAACGTGCATGGCCGCGTGGCCGTGCGCGAGGGCCAGGAAGGCCGGGTGCTGATGATGCTGGCCACGTGGCCCGCGCAGGCCGTGGCGGGCGACATCCAGAACGTGGATGCGCTCATCGCCGGCATCCGCCCGCTGCCGAATCGCAAGGCCGTCCCGAGCAAGGTGCCGCAGGCCGTTCGGCCCTGAGCCGGAGGGCCGGTGCTCGGGCACTGGCTCCGGGCGGAACCCTTGGCCCGATACGCGTGGCCAGGGTTCTCTCCCAGGGAAGGGGACGCAGGCCTCGTCCGCGCCCTCGCGCTGCCAGGGTCCTCTCCCAGGGAGGGGGGACGCGGGCCTTGTCCGCGCCCTCTCGCGGCCCGTCGTCGGTGGACGGGCCGCGGAGGCGTGCTGCTCAGCTCCGCGCGGACTTCCGGGCGCCGCGAGCCGCGCGAGCAGGCTTCGCGGGGGCCTCGGCGGCCTCGGTGGCCTGCGTCTCCGTGCGCAGCCGCACCCACTCCACCAGGGTGCGGACGCCCACGCCGGTGGCGCCCTTGGCGTTGTAGCCGCGCTCCTTGGGGCTGTTGGACGGACCGGCGATATCCAGGTGCACCCACGGCGTCTCGCCGACGAACTCCTTGAGGAACAGGGCGGCGTTGATGGAGCCACCCCAGCGCTCGCCGGAGTTCTTCATGTCGGCGACCTCGGAGCGCAGCGCGTCCTTCTGCAGCTCGCTCACCGGCAGGCGCCACATCTCCTCGCCGGCGGTGCGCGCGGCCTGGAGGACCTCGTTCACCGTGCCGTCGTTGTCACCGAATGCGCCGACGATGTAGTTGCCCAGCGCGACGATGCACGCGCCCGTGAGCGTCGCCAGGTCGATGACCGCGGACGGCTGGTGCTCGCAGGCCCAGGTGAGCATGTCACCCAGGACGAGGCGGCCCTCGGCGTCCGTGTTGGTGATTTCGACTGTCTTGCCCAGCCGCGACGTGAGGATGTCGCCCGGCTTGTACGCATTGCCCGCCGGCATGTTCTCGCACGCGCCGATGAAGGCGTGCACGGGGAAGGGCGGCTTGATGGAGGCGATGACCTGCATGGCGCCCAGGACGGCCGCCGAGCCCGCCATGTCCGTCTTCATGTCCACCATGCCCTCGGTGGGCTTGAGCGACAGGCCTCCCGAGTCGAAGGTGATGGCCTTGCCCACCAGCGCCAGCGGCGGGCGCTTCGCGTCGCGCGCGTTCTTCGGCGTGTAGACGACGTGGATGAGCCGCGGCTCCTCGGTGCTCCCGGCCGTGACGCCCAGGAACATGCCCATGTCGAGCTTCTCGATTTCGCGCTTGCCGCCAATCGTGATCTTCAGCCCGTGCTCCCGCGCGGACTTCCGGGCGGCCTCGGCCAGCACCGTGGGCGTCACCGCGTTGGGCGGCTCGTTCACCAGGTCGCGGGCCCAGTTGGAGGCCTCGGCCACGCGCTTGCCCAGGGCCAGGGCGTCCTCCACGTCGCGCGACTTCTCCGTGCCCTCGGGCAGCGCCAGCGCCACCTTGGTGGGCTTGGGCGTGCCCTTCTCCTCGCGCGCGGAGGACTTGTACTTGTCGAAGCGGTAGGCGCCCAGCTCCAGGCCCTCCACCACCGCGCGCACCGCGTCCGCGGGCGCCTTCGTGGCGGGCAGCGCCACGACGAGCGACGTCACCTTGAGCCGCTGGGCCGTCTTCGCCGCGCGACCCGCCGCCAGCCGCAGCACCTCCGGCTGGAACCGCGCGCGGTTGCCCAGGCCCAGGAGCAACACGCGGCCCGCCGTCGTCCGGCCGAGCGTGTGCATCACCAGGGACTGGTCGGCCTTCGCCTTGAAGCCCTCCTGGGTGGCGGCCCCGCGCAGACGGCCTTCCAGGGACTTGTCCGCCGAAGCCAGACTGGCCGGGGCGCCCTCACCCAGCTCGCCCTCGAAGAGCGGAATGACGAGCAGGTCGCCATTCGCGAGGGTGGCGTCGCCGGAGACGAAGGTGAAATTCATGGGCCGATGAACTCCTGAACGGGAGAGGGGAAATACGGGAGGGCGCGGACTGTAACGCCCACCCTGTTGCACGCAAAGCGTTGGATTTCATTCGAGCGTTGCATTGCAGCAGGGGCCTGGGTAGCAGTCAGGCAATGCCCACCTTGCTGATGCATCTGACCGCCATCGAACGGTTGGCCGCCAACCCCGGAGAGCTGCCGGCGGACTGGGTGCGCGCGCTCTCCGAAGACCTGGCCTACGCGCGCTTCGGAGTGGCGCTGCCGGACCTGCCGCTGTGCGAGGGCGTCCGAGGGGGCCTCTCCGCGTTCCTGCCCGAGCGGGAGATGCCCCTGTTCGCGAGGCTGTATCACGAGCGCGCGCCGGTGGGCTTCGGGCTGAAGATGGCGGAGCTGGTGGCCACGGGCGCGCTGGTGGGCACCGAGCCAGGGCTGGCCCTGCTCGCCGGCTACTTCACGCACCTGTGCCTGGACCGACGGCTGCACCCGGTGGTGGACAATCTGGTGGTGCGGCATCGGCGTCGCGGCGAGCGGGCCCTGGCGGCGCACCGTGACATCGAGTGGGCCCAGACGCTCTTCTACCTGCGCGAACTGCACGGCGTGGACCTGCTGGGCACGCCCCGGCTGCGCGAGAAGTGTCAGGTGGTGAAGAGTCCTGGCTTCCCGTGGCGAGGCATCGGCCGGGGCATCTACGAACTGGTGCGGCTGTCCTCGCAGGAGCGCGTGGGGCAGGCGCCGTCCAAGGCGGAGGTGGATGGCTGGGTGCGCGGCCTCTATGTCTCCGGCCTGTTCCTCTCCAGCCCCATGGGGCGCACGCGCGCGCTGCCCGCCTTCGCCCACCTGTCCTTCCAGGAGCTGTACCGCAACGACACGTTCGACTTCTCCCAGGAGGTCGAAGGTGCGCTGGAGTCGGCGCGTGGAGTCCTTCGGAGGTTGCACGGCTACATGGCGAGGGGCACCTTCACACCTCGTACGCGTGCCCGCTTCCTGGAGGCTTTCCCAGAGGGAAACCTGGGCGTACGCGCCGCATAGCGCGCCGCGCATCGCCCTGAAGTGCTGGGCTCTTTCGCGCGCAGAGCAACCGTCCTGCCGAGCCTGTCTCCTAGAGGGGAATGGCGCTGGGCGCGGCGATGGCCCGCTCCTATTCTCGTGAAGGAATGACGGTTCTTCTCCTCATGGTGGTGGGCGGGCTCGCGGGAGCACTGGGCGCGATGCTGGGCATCGGAGGTGGCATCGTCCTGGTGCCCGCGCTGGTGCTGGGCTTCGGGTTGCCGCTGGAGGAGGCGGTTCCAGCCAGCTTGATGTGCGTGGTCGCCAACTCGTGCGCCGCCGCGGCTGGCTACGTCGACAACCACCTGAGTGACATCCGGCTGGGCCTGACGCTGGAGCTGGCCACGGTGCTCGGCGCCATCGCCGGAGGACTGGTGGCGGCGCTCATCGCACCGGCGATGGTGGCGGTGGTGTTCGGCCTGTTCACGCTCTATGTCGCGCTGCAGATGATGCTGCTGCGCTCGCCTCGAGGTGAGCCCGCGACGCTGGACGACTACCAGCCGACGAACTACCCGCTGGGCATTTCCGGCTCGTTCGTGGCGGGTGGCCTCTCCGCGCTCCTGGGCGTGGGCGGTGGGCCGCTGAAGGTGCCGTTGATGAGCTACGGCATGCGGGTGCCCTTCAAGGTGGCCAGCGCCACCAGCAACCTGATGATTGGCGTGACGGGCGCGGCCAGCGTGGCCGCCTACGCGCTGCGCGGACACCTGAAGCTGGCCCTGGTGTCTCCGCTGGTGGTGGGTGTGCTGGCCGGCGCGTATTTCGGGAGCCGGCTGATGCCGAAGGTGCCCACGGCCGTGCTCAAGAAACTCTTCGCATTGGTGCTGCTGTCGGTGGCGGGGCAGATGTTGTGGAAGGGAGGGGCGGGACTGTGGCCGAGCGTGTGGGAGTGAGTGAAGGGGACCCGGACGGCGCCGAACCGCCGCGGGTCTCGGCGGCGATGATGGCGGACCCGGCGGCACTGGGTTCCAACACGATGGTGGCGACCCCGGCGCAACAAGCCGAGGCGCCCGAGCTGGAGGCGGAGCCCGTCACCGCGGGCCTCGCCGAGGCACCGTCCCAAGGCGTCACGCGCGTCCGGGACAGGACGCTCGCGGGAGACCGGTGGATTGCCCGGGTGTTGCGCGTGGGCGCGGTGCTGAGCGGCGGCATGTTCGTGCTGTCGCTGGGCCTGGAGGCGCTGCCAGGCACGGAGAGCACGCACGTGGCCATTGACCAACTGCGCAAGGCCGCGGCGTCGCTGCTGCTGGTGACGCCGGTGGCGCGGCTGGGCGTGGCGGGCACGCTGCTGGGACTGCGCGGTGAATGGCGGTACGCCGTCATCGCCGCGGGAGTGCTGGGGCTCCTGGCCCTGGCGGTGGGCGCCGGCATCCAAGCGTGATGCGGCGCCCGGGGCAGGGCGGTGGGTGGGCGCCTCAGGCGCCTCGCGCGGCGAAGTGGGCGAGGATGTTGCGCACCTTGGCGACCTCGTCCGCGCGGCCCTGCTCCTCGTAGAGCGGCAGCACCGCTTCGAGCTGGGAGCGCGCCGCGGGCAGGTCCTGCGAGTAGTAGCAGGACAGGCCCAAATCCCACCGGGCGCGGGCCTCGTACACGTGGTCGTGCAGCTCCTGGTACAGCTCCACCGCGCGCAAGAGGTGCGTGCGCGCGCCCTCGTGGTCGCCGAGCAGTCCCTCGGACTCGCCCAAGAGCAGGTGGCCCAGCGCGAGTGCCTCCGCGTCGTCGCCCTTCTCCAGCAGGGGAAGGGCTTCCAGGAAGCGCTTGCGAGCCGGCTCGTACTCGGCCTTCTCCATGCGGATGTCGCCGATGTCCAGCAGCAGCCGCGCGGTGCGCTCCGTGTTGCGCGTCTGGCGGTAGAGGATGAGGGCCTCCTGGTACTTCTCCTCGGCGGCCTCCGGCTGTCCCAGCGCGCGCAGGGACTCACCGATGCAGGCGCGGGACAGGGCCTCTCCGTCGCGGTCCTTCGTCTCGTTGAAGAGCCGGGCGGCCTGGGCGATGAGCTCCACCGCGCCCCGGTGGTCCTCGAAGTTCGCCTTCACCACGCCCAGTCCGAAGCAGGCCTGGGCCTGGCCCGGCTTGTAGCCGGCCTCCTGGAACATCGCGAGGGCCTCCTCGTAGCACTGGCGGCTGGCGGCATGGTCTTCCAACATGCCGTGCAGCTCCGCCAGGCTCACCAGCCCCTGGCCCACCTGGGTGGGCGAGCCGGTGATGCGCAGGGTGGCCAGTTCGTTCTTCTGCTTCTGGAGCGCCTGGAGGAAGTGGGCGCGTTCGGTGTCGTCGGGCGGGTGCATGCTCACGCGTCGCCACCCTTGCGGCGCCGGGCCGCCTTGTCCAACGAATCGTGCTTCTCGCTCCGGTCAGTGCCATTGACGTCCGGGGGGACGGCCGCGCCCGCGGGGGGCGGGGCGTGGTGCCGGTCCTTCTCCACCTTGTCGGCCTGCTCGTAGCCGAGCAGCGGGGAGAAGAAGCAGTCCTTCTTGGTGTACTCGTCGAAGGAGAAGGCGAAGCGGTAGCTGGCCGCCGCGCGCTGGTTGCAGTCGGTGCGCTCGCAGAAGCGGCAGGAGATGCCGGAGGGGATGGCATCCTTGCGCAGGTCATTGGTGGGCAGGCCATAGGCCAGGTATTTGGCGTTCTCCGCGTGGGTGCCCAGGCCGATGGAGTACGCGGTGCCCTTGACGATGGAGCCCTCGGTGGGCTGGAGCTGCACCTTGGCGAAGCAGAAGTACGTCGTGCCGTCCGGCATGATGGAGTACTGCCGGGTGAGCTGCGACGGGTTGAGGAAGGCCAGGTGCACGGCCCACTTGCCACAGCTCCCGCCGCCGCTGGCGAAGCGGATGCCGGTGCCGCTGTAGCGCTTGGAGATGTTGCCGGCGATGTCCGAGCGCAGGAAGTGGAAGGGGATGCCCGGGCGCTTGGGGTCCGACAGGTTGCACAGCCGGTGGGCCACCGTCTCGTAGGTGGAGCCGAAGATGCTCGACAAGAGCTCCACGTCGTAGCGCGTGCGCTGCACTTCCTTGAAGAAGTCCCCGTACGGCAGCATCAGCGCACCGGCGAAGTAGTTGGCCAGGTTCACCTTGATGAGCCGCGTCGTCTCCCCGTGCCGGGTGCGCCCCGCGCCGAGGATGCGCTCCACCAGCTTTTCCTTGTCCAACATCAACAGGCCAATGGACGCGGCGATCTGGAACTTCAGCGGCTGCTCGGTGAGGTCCGGGGACAGGGTGAGCGTCTGCTCCTCCGGGTCCAACCGGCGCACCACGGACGAACCGCTGGGCGAGGCGTCGATGAGCACGCGGTAGCCGAAGCGCTTCTCCAACAGCTGCATCAACTGGCCGCTGGTGAGCTGGCGCTCGATGCTGATGTCCCGCCGCAGCTCCTCGGCCTGCTCCTCCAGCTCCGGGAAGTAGTTGCGGTGCGTCTCCAGGAAATCGCTCACCTCGTCGAAGGGTGAGTAGTCGAAGCGCACACCCGGCACGGTGCCGTTGCCCGCGCTGCCGCCCTGCGTCCGCGTGCGCTCCTCCACGTTGAGCTGCGCGAGCACGTTCTCCAACTGCGTGCGCGTGTTCTTGTAGAGGTTGAAGAGCGCGGCCACGGTGCCCGCGAGCTTCGGCTCCGCGGACAGCGACTGGAGCGACTCCGGGTCGATGTCCAGGCTCTTGAGCAGCGGCTCGTCCAGGAGCTTCGCGAGCGCTTCGTCCACGCGCCCCTCGCCCAGCGTGGACATGAACTGCTCGGGGTCCTGATCGAAATACCGCAGCGCCTTCCAGAGCAGCGGGAAGGGCATCACCCGCTTGCCCTTTTCGATGAGGTTCAAATACGCGGGGGAGACCCCCAGGTCCTTCGCCGCGTCCGCCTGCTTGATGTTGCGGGCGAGTCGCAGGCCCCGGAGCTTCAGGCCCACGTTGGCGTTCAGTGCGTTGTCGTTCATGGCTGAGTCGGGTCCCGTCGGAGTGCGCCTGGCCTCTTGCGCCCTCGCCCCTCTGAACCACTCTGCAAATCGATTTACCGATTTGCAATCAACGTTTTTCTTGAGGCCGCTCCCTGTGTGGCGGGCGACGGAACGGTCGTCGTCCACAGGGCGATTGGCCCCTGAGTATGTGCAACCACATGTAATCGCTGCGCTTTATCCGCGCGCGGATGTGCGTTCCAGGCGGTGTTCGACGCACGTTGTCAAAAGTTTACTGCCGCGGCGCGCCAAGCCCGCTTCACGTGCTGGTAAACCAGCATTCACGGTTTACAGAGCAGAGCCGGCGCCGGTTCAGGCGATCAACCGGTGGAAGATGAGGGAGACGTTGGTGCCGCCGAAGCCGAACGAGTTGCTCATCACCGCGTCGACGTGGGCCTCGCGCGCGGTGTTGGGGACGCAGTCCAGGGTGATGAGCTGGTCCTGGTGCTGGAGGTTGATGGTGGGCGGCAGCACGCCTCGGGTGAGGGCGAGCACGCTGATGACGGCCTCGGCGGCGCCCGCCGCTCCGTTCATGTGGCCCGTCATGGACTTGGTGGAAGAGACGGCCACGGTGCTGGCGGCGTCGCCGAAGATTCGGGCGATGCCTTGAGTCTCCATCAGGTCGCCGACGTCGGTGGAGGTGCCGTGCGCGTTCACGTAGCCGATGTCCGACGGGGAAAGCCCCGCGTCCTTGAGGGCGGCGCGCATGCTGCGTTGGGCGCCCTCGTGCTCGGGGGCGGGCGTGGTGATGTGGTACGCGTCGGAGCTGGCGCCGTAGCCGGTCAGCTCCGCGAGGATGCGCGCGCCGCGGGCCTTCGCGTGCTCCAACTCCTCGAGGATGAGCATGCCCGCGCCCTCGGCGAGCACGAAGCCGTCGCGGTCCTTGTCGAAGGGGCGGCTTGCGGCCTGGGGCGCGTCGTTGCGCAGGGACAATGCGCGCATGGCCGCGAAGCCGCCGACGCCGAGCAGGGAGATGGGCGCCTCGGCGCCTCCGGCCACCGCCACGTCGAACTCTCCGCGCTGGATGCCGCGCATCGCCTCGCCGATGGCGTGCGCGCTGGTGGAGCACGCGGAGTTGGGGGCCCAGGACGGGCCCTTGAGTCCATGGCGCAGGCTCACGTAGCCGGGCGCCATGTTGATGATCATCTGGAGGATGAAGAACGGGCTGATGCGGTCCGGGCCCTTCTCCAACGTGCGGCGGTGGGTCTCCTCCAGGCTTGCGATGCCGCCGATGCCGGAGCCGATGATGGTGGCGATGCGCTCGGCGTTCTCCGGCGTCACCTTCAGGCCGGAGTCCTCCAGCGCCATGTCCGCCGCCACCACGGCGAAGTGGGCGAAGCGGTCCATGCGCCGCGACTCACGCCGTTCGATGTAGTCGTCGACCTTGAAGTCCTTCACCTCGCCCGCGATTTGACAGTCGAGCGCGCTGGCGTCGAACAGGGTGATGGGCCCCACGCCGCTCTGGCCTCGCACGAGCGCCTCCCAGCTCTTCTCCACGCCCGTTCCCACGGGGCTGATGAGCCCCATTCCCGTCACCACGACGCGCCGCTTCTGCATCCGCCGCTCCCTTGGATGGCACGCCAGGAAGACGAACGGCCCGGCCGCTCGTGCGCCTTCCTTTTCGTGGCGTGCGCTGCATGGCCCTTTGTATTATGGGCATCATCCCATCTGGCAAGCCTGATTGTCAGCAATACGGAATATCTGGAATCCGGATGATGGTGTCCACCACTGCATGAGGGAGGAGCGAGGCCCATGAGCGACGGGAAGGCCGAGACGCGCACGAGGACGGTGACGTGGAGAGATCCTCGGGAGGGCGTGGCGGCGGCGAAGTCGCTGTCGGGGCTGGAGTACCTGCGCGCCATCGTCCGGGGCGAGGTGCCTGGGGCGCCCATCGCGGCGTTGATGGGCTTCGCGCCGGTGGAGGTGTCGGAGGGGAGGGCGGTGTTCGTGGTGGAGCCAGGGGAACACCACTACAACCCGATTGGCACCGTGCACGGGGGCCTGGCGGCGACGCTGCTGGACTCGGCGCTCGGGTGCGCGGTGCACTCCACGCTGCCGGTGGGGGCGGGCTACACCACGCTGGAGCTGCACGTGAACATGGTGCGCGCCATCTCCCATGACACCGGTCTGCTGACGTGTACGGGTGAGGTCATCCACGTGGGAGGCCGCGTGGCGACGGCGCAGGCCCGGCTGACGGACGCGGACGGCAAGCTGTACGCGCACGGCACCACGACGTGCATGGTGTTCCGGCCCCCGGTTCCGGGCGGCCGGGAGTAGAGGGCGCGACGATGCGGTACGCACCCGAGCACAAGCAGGCCACTCGCGAGCGAATCCTCACGGCGGCGCAGACGCTCTTCCGGAAGGAGGGCTTCGCGGGCGCGAGCGTGGAGCGCGTCATGCGGGCCGCGGGCCTGACGGTGGGAGGCTTCTATGCCCACTTCGCCTCGAAGGAGACCCTGCTCGAGGAGTCCGTGCGCGTGTTCTTCCGGAACCAGCAGGTGCGCTGGTTCAGCGGACTGGAGAAACTGCGCGGCGCGGAGTTCCTCGACCTCTTCGTGCGGCGCTACCTCAACCCCCACATCCGCGACAACATGGAGACGGGCTGCATCATGCCGTCGGTGCTGTCGGACCTGACGCGCGGGACACCGGAGGCCCGCGAGGCGCTCGCGCAGGGCCTGGAGACCCTGGCGGAGGAACTGGGGGCCCATGTCCCGGGTGGAGAGGGCGTCACCGACCGACAACGGGCGCTCGCCACGGTGGCGTTGCTGTTCGGCGCGATGACGCTCGCGCGGGTGACGAAGCACCTGCCGCTCTCGGATGAAATCCTGGAGGCCGCGCGCGCCTTCCTGCTGGCGGGGGGCGCGCCGCCTCCGAAAAAGCGACACTGAGGGCGCGGGGGCGCGCGTGGTGCTCGCCTCCCATCACCGTGCCTTCGGGCCGGGGTGGAGGTGGCGATGTCCTTCGCGCGCGGCCGTCCGATGCTGTGGGGGCTCGCCCTCGTGGCGCTGTCCTGCCTGGGTGTTCCGCGCCCGCGCCCCGCGAAGGACCCGGCGGCGCTGCGCTACAACATCACCTACGTGCGCGAGCCCACGCACGCGCTCGATGTCGAGGTGGTGCTGGTGCGAGGCACGCCGCGCGCGTTCCGCTTCACCCAGCCGGGCGGCGTGCACACCGTGAGCGCGTTCCGCGAGGATGGCGAGCGACTCGAGTTGAGCGTGAAGGATGGACAGGTCCTCCTTCCCTCGAACATCCGCTTCCTGCGCTATCGCTATGAGCTGGACGCGCGCATCGGCGCGCGCGGACCCGACCTGTTCTCGGGTGGGGGAGAGGGAGACGCGCGGCATCTCGCCGGACGTGCGTACCTCATCCGCCCCAACCAGGCGCCGCCCGACCTTCGCGTGGAGCTGGTCGTCGAGGGCACGGAGGCGCTGCTCCCGTGGCAGCCCGATGACACCGGCCTGTATCGGCTGCGCGCCGAGGACCTGGTGGACTCCGGGTTCCATGGCTTTGGGGGGCGCCGCTGTCAGGTGGTGTCGCCGGATGCGGTGCTGGACGTGGCGGTGCTCGGCCACTTCACCTCGGTGGACGACACCCAGGTCTGTGCCTGGTTGAAGCAGGCCGCGGAGGAGGTGCGCACCGTGCGCCGCGCGTTTCCGTATCCGCGCGTCACCGTGCGGGTCATCCCCGTGCCCGGACGCGAAGGTCCGAGCCTCTTCGGCATGGTGCTCTGGAGCTCCCCGCCCAGCATCTCCCTGCTCGTGGGCCAGGACGCGAGCGCGGCCTCCTTCGAACGGGACTGGGTGGTGCTCCACGAGATGCTCCACCTGACGCATCCCGCGTTCCTGCCGCGCGTGCCCTGGCTGTCCGAGGGCCTGGCCACCTACTTCACGGAGCTGGCCCGCGCGCGTTCGGGAAGGCAGAGCGCCGAGCGCGCATGGGAGGAACTGGTGGACGGCTTCGCGCGAGCTCGTCGCGTGGCGGGAGCCCGCACGATGGAAGAGGTCGTCACCGACGGTGACTTCGCGCTCGGCACCTATTGGACGGGCGCGCTCTTCGCGCTGCATCTCGATGTGGAAATCCGCCGTGTCACTGGAAACCGGCGCCACCTGGAGGATGTGTTGGAGTTGCTCGCGGAGCGGGGGCCCACTTCCACGTTCGGTGCTTTTGGCGTGGCGGTGGACGCCGTCGCGGGGCAGCCGCTGTTCGACGCGTTGCTCGCGCGGCACCTGCGGCGCGTGGCTTTTGCGGAGCAGGAAGGTCTGCTAGAAGCGCTGGGTGTGACGGCGGGAGCCGAGGGCATCGAGCTGGTGTCTGCCCGGGACAGCTCGTTGCGTGAGGCGATGGAGGGTCGGCGTATCCGCGATGTGTCGCGGTGAGTGGCGCGGCTCGCGGGATGTAACCGGTGGGCAGGATGTTGCGTACCGGATGCATCCGCGAACCCCTGACATCCGTAAATGAGGTCCGCCACATCCAGAGCCCCGTGGGTGCCTGTCGCGCTCCTGGGGTCTGGGGCTTCATGTAGTTCAACCTGTAGTTCCCCCTCAACGCAGCACCGAAAGGAAGCAACACCATGAACGCGAAGGCTCTTGCGGCGATCGTCGGCACCCTGTCCCTGGCCTCCCTCGCCACCGGCTGTGCGTCCACCAAGTCCGCGGAGGCCACGCCGGCCGCCGCCGAGAAGGGCGCCGAGGGCTCCTGTGGCGCGGCGAAGGCCGACGGCAAGGGCGCCGAGGCGGGCTGCGGCGCGCAGAAGCAGGAGGGCACTGCCCCCGCCGCGACCCCTGAGAAGGGCGCCGAGCACGGCTGCGGCGCTGGCGGTTGCAACGGCCAGAAGAAGTAGTCCTCGGCGCACCGGGGGCAGGTGACGACACCTGCCTCCTCGCGCCGACTTCCGGGCGGTGGGAAGAGCACCTCCCGCCGCCCGGTTCATTTGTCTCCCAGGAGGTGGCTGGCCGTGGTGGCGACGTACGCGCGAAGACACGGGCTTCAGCCCCTGGGCGTGGGCATTGGCCTGCGCAGGAGCTTCTACGAGGAGCTGCCGCGCACCGAGCGGGCGCTCGACTGGGTGGAGATCATCCCGGAGAACTTCCTGTCGCTCGGAGGCCGCCCGCAGCGCGCGTTGGACGCGTGCAGGGAGCGCTGGCCGGTGTTGCCGCATGGCGTGGGGCTCGATATCGGCGGGCCGGATGCGCTGGACGTGGACTACGTCACGGGGCTCGCGGCGCTGGTGAAGCGCGTGGACGCGCCGTTCTTCTCGGACCACCTGTGCTACTCGCGGCTGGGCGGCGTGTACCTGCATGACCTGCTGCCGCTGCCCTTCACCGAAGCCGTCGTCGAGCACGTGGTGCCCCGCGTGCGTGAAGTCGTGGCGCGCGTGGGCCGGCCGTTCCTGCTGGAGAACCCGAGCTACTACGCGAACATGCCCGGCGGCACGCTGTCCGAGGCCGACTTCCTGCGGCACGTGGTGGAGGAGGCCGACTGCGGGCTGCTGCTGGACGTGAACAACGTCTACGTCAACGCGCGCAACCACGGCTACGACGCACGCGCCTTCATGGACGCGCTGCCGCTGGAGCGCGTGGTGCAGATCCACCTCGCGGGCCACACCATCTACCCGGACGTCATCATCGACACGCACGGCGACCGCGTCTGCGACGACGTGTGGTCGCTCTATCGCTACGTGCTGGAGCGCACCGGTCCGGTGTCGACACTCATCGAGTGGGACCAGGACATCCCGTCGATGGAGGCGGTGCTGGACGAGGCGGACCTGGCGCGCGCGGCGCTGCGGGAAGGGGCAGGGCGATGAAGCCTTCGCTGAAGCACTTCTTCGACAGCATGGGCACCTACCTCGCGCGCCCGGGCGGCGAGTCGCTAGAAGAGCTGTACACGGCGCATCCGGAGTGGCGCGCGCCCTCCTCGCGCGTGTCCCTCTACGGCGACTTCGTGCGAGGCCATGTGCGAAGCGCGCTGGAGAAGCTCTTCCCGATGCTGCGAGGCGCGGTAGGCGCGGAGGCGTGGAACGCGTTGGTGGAGGACTACACGCTGACCCGGCCCGCGCGGCACCACGAGGTGAATCACATGGGCGAGGGCTTCCCTGCCTTCGTCGCGGACGGGGTGTCGTCGCGCGGACTTCCTCCCCATGCCCCCGCGCTGGCGCGGTTCGAGTGGTCGGACTTCGCGGTGTTCTCGTCCCAGGCGGAGTCACCCGAGCGGGTGGAGCGCCTCACGCCGAATCCCACGCTGATGGTGCTGGAGCAGCCGTACCGCATCTGCGCCTATGTGCGCGCGAAGGGCGCAGTCGCGGTGCCCCAACCCGGTGACGAGCTGGCGCTGTTGTGGCGTCATCCGGCGCAACTGGTGACGTACTACCAGGAGGCCACGCCGCACGCGCTGCTGGTGCTGAAGATGGCGGTGGAGGGGCTGTCCGCGTCGGACGTCGCGGTGGCCACGGGGATGCCGGAGGCCGACATCCTGGGCGCGGTGGTGCGTCTGTCGCGAGACGGCCTGGTGCTGTCGCCCGACGCGTGACTCCGTCGCGGGGCCTCGGTGCGACTCAGTTGCGGACCGAGCACACCTGGCCGACGGCGGAGTCCTCGCAGCGCGACACCCCCGGGCACTCCTGGTCCTGGGTGCACGCCACGGTGCACTGACCCTCCAGACACAGCCCGCCCGACAGGCCGAGCTTCTGGCAGCGCACGTCGTCCGCGCACTCCGCGCCCAACTGGAGCAGCGCACCACAGCCCACGAAGCGCGCGGGGTCCGGCAGGCAACTGCCTTGCTGGCAGGTGAAGCCCGCCTCGCACCGGTTCGCCGCGATGTACTCCTCGTTCACCGACTCACTGCACTGCTTCACGCAGGCGACGCCGCCCTCGGCCAGGGGCTGGCACGCGGCGCCCACCTGGCAGCTCCCGTCGTCCTGGCACGCGCCACAGCGCGGCCCGGCCGCCGCACAGCGGAAGCCCTTGCACATCATCCCCGCGCCACACTGGCCATCCAGCACGCACTCGACGCAGCTGCCGCCCGGGCCACACACCAGGCCGTCAGCGCAGCCCGTCAGGCCGCAGCGGTTGAGCAGCTCCTCGTTGGCCTCCAACTGGACCTTGAGCTCCTTCTTCTCGCCAGCGCCCACGCACGCCTCGGCCTGGACCTCCGGAAAGCCCACCCCGGCGATGCTCAGCGCGTAGCACCCATCCGGCAGGGGGCCCACGCGCAGTCGGCCCGCGCCATCCAGGACGAGCCGCTCGAAGGGCGTGTCCCGCACCGAGACCTGCACGCCGGCCACCCGCTCGCCGTGCGAGGACTTCACCCGCATCTCGAAGAAGCCCGCGTCCCGAGGGGCCACGCGCTGGAGCTTCACGGACTGGCCGCCGGCGACCTTCACCGACACCCGCGTCGCCTTCTCCGCCGTGGCGACCACGAACAGCTCCGCGGGCCCGGTGGGCACGCCTTCCAGCTTGAACCTTCCTTCCGCATCCACCGCCGAGCGCACCTCATGGGCCCCGACGAGGGACACCACGGCGACCTCCGGGTCGAACTCCGTGAGCTGGCCTTCGATGGTCCCCACGCGCAACGGAGCGTTCTCCAGATTGCCGCACGCTCCCAGGCCCAGGACCAGGAAGACACCCAACGCGATGTGTTGTCTCGAGCCCATCAGAAGCGATACCCCACACCGGCCCAGCCGCCGGTGAATCCCACGGCCTGTCCCTCTCCATCCACCACCACGTAGGTCAGCATGAGCTGCGCCTGGGTCATCAGTTCCAGACGTTCACCCACCCTCACCACCATGCCTCCCACCACGCCAGGGCTGACCGTGAAGAAGCGCTGGCCGCCGGGGAAGGTCTCCACATCGAAAGACCGCCCCAGGTACAGGGCGGCCACGCGGGGACCGGCGAACAGCGTCAATCGTTCCCATCTCCACAGGTAGGGCAGGGCCACCCCCGCGGAGAAGGTGGTGTAGCGAAATGGCACCTCGTCCCCGGGTTGGAGCTGGAGCGCGCGCCGGCCCGTGCTGAAGCCCACATCGAACAGCAGTCCGAAATCGCGCAGCGGCCGGTCCTCCAACCGCAGCGACACGGCGACCTCCGGCGCCAGGGGCAGCAGCTCCGCGCGGCTGCGCGCGTCCGCGAAGGTGAACATTCCCCCGAGCAGCGACAGCGAGCGCCGGGGGAACGCCTCCGACAAGAGCTGCTCCAAAGGCAGCCGCTCCCCCGCGCTCACCTCCACGTCGCGGCGCATCAGCACCGCGTCGCCCTTGGTCAGCTCCACCGTGCGCTTGCCGGGCACCACCGCCGCGCCGCCGGGCAGCTCCGTGCGCGCCTCCCCGTCGACCTTCAGCGTGAAGCCGTCCAGCCGGGGGTTGTAGGAGAACAGCTCCGGCCGGCCCGTCCGGGCGATGGTGCCCGACAGCACCACCGGGTCCGCGCCCACTTCCAGGATTTCCGCCGAGGGGCGCTGACGGCCCTCGGTGAAGGCAAAGGTACGCCGGCGCGCGTAGTCATGGGCCTCCGTCGCGGTGACGGCGCCGTCCGTGTTGCGGTCCGCGCCGCCGCCCAGGCCCTCGACGAGGAAGTGCGTGTAGATGTCGTTGCGCAGCCCCTCGTCCTCGCGCGCCGTCTCGCCCCAGTCGCAGGCGGCGAACACCATGGATGCTCGCGAGGACTCCTCCAGCGGGCGCGCGTAGAAGCCGGACTTGACCCCGGACAGCTCCTTCTCCAGCTCCTTGGGCAACAGCGACTTGCCGTTGCCGCTGTGACAGGAGGCGAGCACCAGCAACCGGCGCCGACTGGAGAGCGCGTCGAACTCCGCTTTCAGCATATCCATGGACAACGCCGTCTGGGCGATGGCGCGATAAGAAGCGTCCCTCGTCACCAGGAAGCGGCGCAATTCGCCCGTGGCATCCCGGGCCAGGGTGCCGTGCGCGGAGAAGTAGACCACGACGACGTCGTCCGGGCGGTGGGCCTGCTTTCGCAGCTCCCGCAGCGCCGCGAGGATGGCCGCGCGCGTCGTCTCCTCGGGCCGCGTGAGTACACGCACCTGGTCGAACCGCCCGCGCGCCGGGTCCAACATCGCCGCCGCCAGGTCCGTCGCGTCCTTGGCGGGGTAGCGCAGGCCGCGCCAGTGGGGGTCGTCGAACTCGGAGATTCCCACCAGCAGCGCCATGCGCCGGGGCGTGTACGCGCTCGACAGCGCCTCCTCGTCGAGCCGCAGCGGCACCAGTCCGCCCTTCTCCGTCCCCAGGGACGAAGGACCCGCGCACGCCGTCAGCGCGGCCAGCAGGATGGGAAGAAGGCGCCTCACATTCACCTGATCAGCGGGGATTCTGGCTGCTTCGGACGCGGACGTCGAACCTCGTCACCGCCAGCGTGCCTTGTTCCCATCGCTCACCTTCTCCCACCAGCACGCGCTTCACCTCGTCGACCGAGGGTTGCAGGCCCGTGGGGGAGGCGGCCAGCCACAGCGTCAGCGGGCCGGACTCGCCCTCCAGGCTGACGCCGGAGAGGCCCTGGGGGTCCTGCAGGTCATGCGTTCCCGCCTCCAGGTCGAACGGTCCGAGCAACTGGGGCTCCTCGCCCGCGCGCTGCTGGAAGAGCAGGGCGGTGCCCGCCTCGGTGGCGTGGTAGCGCAGGAGGAGCACGTCGCGCGAGTCCACCTGGGTGTCCGGGTCCAATCGGCGCAGGCTGCCATCCGCGCCCCGAACCACCACCGCCAGCTCCAGCGCGATGCGCCCCACCTGGCCCTTCACCCCGGGCTCCTGGGACGCGGTCCCCACCTCCACCCCGGTGGTTCCCTGACGCAGCCGGGGCACCACGACCACCGCGAGCAGGCCCGCGGCTACGGCCCCGGCGATGAGGCCCCACTTTCGGGTGTCCAGCCGGGGCGCGCGCAGCCGCCGTCGCACCCGCGCGAAGCCCACCTCGTCCAGCGGCGCGTCGCTCTGGGGCGGGGCCAGGGCGAGGAGCACCGCGTCCACCTGTCCATCCAGGACGTCGGGGCCGGAGTGGGTGGCGAGGAAGCTTTCACACGCCTCACACGCGGTGGCCAGGTGCTCGCGGAAGTACTTCACCGCGTCCGGCTCACGACGGGCAAGAGCGTGTAGCGCCTCGTCATCCAGGTGTCTCATGACCTCTCACTCCCAACGTCCGGCGAGCACTCGCCGCAGCAACTCTCTTTTGATACGGCCCCGGAAGCGCTCGAGTCTCATCGTCACCGCGCTTTTTCCCACACCCAGTTGCTCGGCAATCTCGCGCGCGGACAGCTCTCCTTCGATATAGAAGAGCCGGACTGTCCGCTTCTCTTCGCCCTCGGGCAGCTCGGAAATGAGCTGTCGGACCACCTCGATGTCGCGCTCGAGCTGGAGGGCCTCCGGAAGGGCCGGGACTGTCTCCGGTTCCGGGTCCGCGATGTCGTCTTCCAGGCGCCGCACGCTCGCCTTGCGCTCCAGCCGGGTCCGGGCCCGGTTGCGTGCGATGGACAGGAGCCACGCCTCGAAGGCCCCGGCTTCCTTGAGTCGGGGGAGGGCCCGGAACGCCCGGACGAAGGTCTCCTGGATGACGTCTTCCACCTCGTCGGGGTCCAGCGGGGCGAACCCCGCCATCAGCCTCGCCACGAGGGGGCGAGTGCGCCGGTACAGCTCACTGAAGGCGGAAGCCTCCCCATTCGCCGCGCGCCGCACCCATTCCGCCAGTCCCTCCGTGGAACCCACCTGTCCTCCAAGACCCCCGGCGGTGTCCGGTGGCCACGCGACTGACTCGACCGTCCCCTGACCCCGCGAGGAAGCGGGCGGAGCGGACTGCTTCCTACTGGCTCCCAGGGGGGGCTTGGGGAGAAGAATGCACCCCGCCGTTTCATTTTCGCGAAGGACCCCGCCATGCGCGTCATCAACTTCAACCCTGGCCCCGCCGGCCTGCCCCTGCCCGCCCTGGAGCGCGCCCGGGACGAGCTGCTCGACTTCCAGGGCTCCGGCATGTCCGTGATGGAGCACAGCCATCGGGGCAAGGAATACGAGGCCGTCCACGACGAGGCCATCGCCCTGCTGACCGAGCTGACGGGACTGCCGTCCACCCACCAGGTGCTCTTCCTCACCGGCGGCGCGTCGCAGCAGTTCGCCCAGGTGCCGATGAACTTCCTCACCCCCGACACGAGCGCGGACTACCTCATGACGGGCGTGTGGAGCGAGAAGGCGCTCGACGAGGCGAGGTACTACGGCAAGGCCCGCGTCGCGGTGACGACGGTGCGGTCCGACAAGCACTACACGCGGGTCCCCCGCCAGGACGAGCTGAAGCTGGACCCCCAGGCCTCGTACGTCCACCTGACGAGCAACAACACCATCTACGGCACCCAGTGGCACACGACGCCGGACGTGGGCACCGTCCCGCTGGTGGCCGACATGAGCTCCGACTTCCTATGGAAGAAGATGGACCTGTCGCGCTTCGGGCTCGTCTACGCCGGCGCGCAGAAGAACCTGGGACCTTCCGGCGTGACGCTGGTGGTGGCGGACAAGGGCTTCATCGCGCGAGGGCGCAAGGACATCCCGAAAATCTTCCGCTACTCCGTCCACGCGGAGAACAACTCGCTCTACAACACGCCCCCCACCCTGGCCATCTACCTGGTGCGCAACGTGCTCGCGTGGATGAAGAGCGTGGGCGGCCTGGAGCAGGTTGAAGCGTGGAACCGCCAGAAGGCGGAGCTCTTGTACGGCGCGCTCGACAGGCTCTCCGGCTTCTACCGGGCGCCGGTGGAGCGCGAGTCCCGCTCGGTGATGAACGTCGTGTTCCACCTGCCCACGCCGGAACTCGACGCGGCCTTCGTCGCTGACGCGAAGCAGCAAGGAATGGTGGGGCTGAAGGGGCACCGGACGGCGGGCGGAATCCGGGTTTCCACGTACAACGCCGTGACTGTGGAGAATGTGCGCACCCTTGTCACCTTCATGGAACATTTCGTGAAGACCCGCGGGTAGTCTCCGTCGAACTCGCGGAACAACTCATCTGGAGGGTTTCATGAAAGCCACGCTGCCCGCCGTCGCGCTCTGCCTGCTGTTCGCCGTGCCCGCATTCGCCAAGGAAGTGGCCGGGGTGAACTATCCGGACACCGCGAAGGTGGGCGACAAGGAGCTGAAGCTCAACGGTGTGGGCCTTCGCAAGAAGGTCGTCTTCAAGGTCTACACGGTGGGGCTGTATCTGGAGACGCCGTCGAAGGACGCGGCGCAGATCATCGCCGCGGACGAAACCAAGCGCGTCCGCATGTACATGCTTCGTGACCTGGACAAGAAGACCATCACCGAGGCCATCTCGGACGGCTTCAAGAAGAACGCGGGCGCCAAGCTCCCCGCGCTCCAGCCCAAGCTGGACTCGTTCAACGCGTCCATCCCGGACCTGAAGAAGGGTGACGAGCTCATCCTGACCTACGTGCCGGGCAAGGGCACCGAGGTGAAGAGCACCAAGGGTGGCGAGGACATCTCCGTGGAGGGCAAGGACTTCGCGGACGCGCTCTTCTCGGTGTGGCTGGGCAAGGACCCGGTGGATGGCGGCCTGAAGGACGGGATGCTCGGCAAGGACTGAGCGAGTCGTCACACCTCGCGTCACCTCGGGCGCCCCGTGTCTCGGTGAGAGGCACGGGGCGTCTTCGCGTTTTCGGGCGCCCTGGGTGACGCTTGAAATACGTGGATGCGTGGCGCGTAGTAGGAACGTGCCCGGCTGCACGGCGACGCCGGGTCTGATAGCAACCGGCCGGTCAGGAGGACGACATGGGTGGTATTTGCGCGTGGCTGGTGCTGGGTGGAATCGCCGGCTGGTTGGCGAGCATCATCAAGGGCACGAATGCGAAGATGGGAATCTTCGCCAACATCGCGACCGGCGTGGTCGGTTCGATGATTGGCGGCTGGCTGTTCAGCCTGCTGGGCGGCCGGGGTGTGACGGGGCTCAACCTCTATTCGCTGGCGGTGGCCACGGTGGGGGCGGTCATCCTCATCAGCATCGTCCAGGCGATACGCAAATAGCGGCCGGGGCCCCTCACGCCTTCAGAAGAGGCTGAGCTGGGGTGACGGCGGAGGCTTGCGCGGCGGACGCCGGAAGGTGTCCGGCGCGTCCTCGGTGATGTAGGAGGTGCGCAGGCCGACCTTGCGCGCCGTCGTGTCGAAGAGGCGGTGGATGGTCTCCGCGTAGAGGCCTTCGCCGCGCATGCGGTGCTTGAAGCGGGAGTCGTTGAGCTCCCCACCGCGAATCTCCCGGATGCGGTGCAGGACGCGCTCGGCGCGCAGGGGCAACTTGGCGCGCAGGCGTTCCTCGAAGACGTCCTTCACGGGCCCGGGCAGGCGCACCAGGGTGAAGTGCGCGCGGCTGGCGCCGGCTTCACGCACGGCGGTGAGCACGCGGTGGATGTCCTCGTCGTTGAGCCCCGGGATGATGGGGGCCACGGAGACGGCCACGTTGAGGCCGGCCTCGGCCAGGCGGCGAATCGCGAGCAGCCGCCGCTGGGGGGAGGCCGCGTAGGGCTCCATGGCGCGTGCGACTTCCGCGTTGTGGAAGGGCAGGCTGATGCTGACCCAGAGCCGGGCGTCGCGCGAGATTTGCTGGAGCACGTCGAGGTCCCGCTCGATGAGCACGCCCTTGGTGATGATGCCCACGGGGTTGCGGTACTCGGCGCAGACCTCCAGGCAGGCGCGGGTGAGGCGCATGGAGGCCTCGAGCGGCTGGTAGCAGTCGGTGACGCCGCTGAAGACGACGGTTTCGCCCTTCCAGGACGGGCGCTCGAAGTGCTCGCGCAGCAATTCCGCCGCGCGGGGCTTCACGACGAGCTTCGTCTCGAAGTCGGTGCCCGCGCCGAAGTCGAGGTACTGGTGCGTGGGCCGCGCGTAGCAGTACGCGCAGGCATGGAGGCAGCCCCGGTAGGGATTGACGCTCCAGCTGAAGCCCACGTCCGGGCTGTCGTTGTGCGAGACGACCTGCTTGCTGTGGTCTTCAAAGACTTCCAGCCGCGAGGGTGGGATTTCGTCCAGGTACTCCACCGCGGTGCTCGCCCACGGGTTGGGCGGATTGTCGATGGGGCGTGCCTTCACGCGCACAGGGTGGGGCTGAAAGCGCGTTCAGTCAAGGGTTAGAGTAGCGAACGATTTTTTCTGGCCGCGGTTGAGGTGGAATGCGCTCCGGGTTCGTTTCCTGTCGGCAGCATCAACGTCAAGCAGGAGCTCTCGAGCATGAAGTCTCTTGGAATGAAGCCGCTTCTGACAGTCCTGTCAGTGCTGGTGGTCTCCCTGGTGGGATGCGGGGTTGCGGAGGAAGCGTCCCACGTCCCTCCTGGTTCCACGTCCCAGGCCCTGGCCGGACCCTATGATGCGTGGGTTGCCCGCCACGCGCTCACCGCCGCCCAATACCAGACGGAGTTCAATACCTGGACCGGGCAAGGCTATCGCCTCTCCTATGTCAGCGGCTACGAAGACGGAGGCAGTGTCCGTTACGCGGCCATCTGGGAGCAGACGAGCGGCCCGGCCTGGCGGGCCTTCCACGGGCTGACCTCCGCGCAGTATCAGACCACCGCCGTCAATCAAAACGCGCAGGGATACCGCCCGGTGGTGGTCAACGGCTACAGCGTCGGAGGCGTCGCCTACTTCGCGGTCATCTTCCATTCGGACGGGGTCGCCGCGTGGGTGGCCCGCCACGACCTGACCGCGGCCCAGTACCAGACGGAGTTCAACACCTGGACCGGGCAGGGCTACCGGCTCGTGCACGTCAGTGGGTACACGTCCGGTGGCGCTGAGCGCTATGCGGCCGTCTGGGAGCAGACCAGCGGGCCGGCGGCGCGGGCCTATCACGGGCTGACCGCGGCCCAGTACCAGTCCACGTTCAATACCAACGCGTCCCAGGGCTACCAGGTCGCGAAGGTCAGCAGCTACAACGTGGGCGGCACGGACCGGTATGCGGCCATCTTCCATGCGTCAGCGGGGGTTCCGATTGCCGCGCGTCATGGCCTCACCTCCGCTGGCTACCAACAGGCCGCGACGGACCTCAAGAACCAGGGATACCGCCCCGTCGTGGTGGCGGCGCACAACAATGGGAGCCAGCCCGAGTTCGCGCTGGTCTGGCAGAACCTGACGTTCAGCGCGGCGGACCTGCAGCACATCGACACCACCGTCCAGCAGGCGATGTCCAACACGAACACCGTCGGCCTGTCGCTGGCCATCACGCGCCGCGGGCGTCTCGTGTTCGCCAAGGGGTATGGCCTGGCCGACCAGGCCAACAGCACCCCGGTCAACTCCTCCCACCGCTTCCGCGTCGCCAGTGTGTCCAAGCCGATGACTTCCATCGGCATCATGAAGCTGATTGAGAACGGCCAGATTCAACTGACGGACCGCGTCTTCGGCCGGGGCGGATTGCTCGGTGAGACGTACGGCGCGCAGGGCACCTACCGGGACAGCCGCGTCCTGAACATCACGGTCCAGCAACTGCTGGAGCACACCGCGGGCGGCTGGGACAACGACGGCGCGGATGGGACGGGTGACCCCATGTTCATGAACACGAGCATGACGCACGCGCAGCTCATCCAGTGGGTGTTGCAGAACGTGTCGCTCGAGTTCGCGCCGGGGACGACGTACCAGTATTCGAACTTCGGCTACAGCGTCCTGGGTCGCATCATCGAACGCGTCACGGGGATGACCTATGACGCCTATATGCAAAGCCAGGTGTTCACGCCCAGCGGCGCCACCAGCTTCGCCGTCGGAGGCGATACACTGGCCGCGCGTCTGTCGAACGAGGTCGTCTACTACCAGCTTGGCGCGGGGGCCTTCAATCCATACGGCATGCCGGTGCGTCGCATGGATGCGCACGGCGGCTGGGTCGTCACGCCCATCGACCTGCTGCGCGTCTCCGTTCGAGCGGATGGGTACTCGACCGTCCCGGACCTGCTGAGCACAAGCTCGCTCACCACGATGACCACGCGCACGACGGCGCCCGATACCTTGGGCAACCCCGTCAACTATGCGAAGGGCTGGTCCGTGAACAGCCTCCCCAACTGGTGGCACGGCGGCTATGTCCCGGGCACCCTGGCCCTGCTGGTGCGGACCGATGACCGCTATGGGCCGAGCCGCGCCGAGGAGTTCACCTGGTCCGCCATGACCAACTCCAACAACAGGGCCGGCTCGGGCACGTCGGACATCAACCTCGACAGCCTCATGTGGAGCGTCGTGAATGGCGTCAGCGCCTGGCCCGCGCACGACCTGTTCTAATCACGGCTCGTGGGACCGGCGGGGCTCGCAAGCGCCTCCGCCGGTCCGTTGGTGCGCTGTCCCGCGGGAAGGACCTTCCTCCCGTCGGGGCGTCCGATAGTCCGTGGCCAAGGTCAAGACCGGGGAGCAAGAGCCGGCGGCCCGCTCACTCCGAGTGGCCGAGCCCGGTCCATGTCGTCAGCGTGACGCCCGAGTACGCCGAGTACACGCGGAGGCCGACGAAGTACGTGCCCGCCGTCGGCGCCGTCAACGTGCAGGTCTCGTTGTTGCCGCTGAGGTTCGGACGACAGTGGTAGGTCGTCGTTGTCGGCGGCGCGCCGAATCTGGCGTAGAGGTCCACGTCACCCGTGCCGCCGCTGACCTTGAAGGTCACTTTCGACCTGCCGGCGGGGACATCGAGGCTCCAGTGCTGGAAGGAGCCCGCGCTACCCGAAAGGCCGGTCATCGACAGCCATGGGTTGGGCACGGGGCCCTCCACTTCAACGCCGATACATACCGCCTTCCAGGCGTTGCTCACCGAGGTGATGGTAGCGGCGTCGTAGCCCAGCTGTGCGGCGGCCTGCTCGGTCGCGGTCTTGGCCGCCTCGAAGTTGGAGCTGGCGATGAGGATGTCCCTGTTGGCCTTGTAGAAGATATTCGCGGCCTTCTCGATGCCGATGCCCGCGACCACCGTCGTCGTCTTCGCGCGTGGGTGCGTGCCGCCCTGAGACAGCAGGTAGAACGCCAGATTGGAGATACCCGAGCTGTAGTGCACATCCACGCCGGAGGAGTAGTCGCTGTAGCAGTCGAGTGAGTCGCCATCCTGTGTGGGATTGGCCATGTATCGCAGGGCGTCGTTCGGGATGTGCGGCGTCCAGATGCCGTCGCCGATCTCCCACGTGTGAGGGCTGACGACCTTGCCGTCGCCGTACCACTCGCAGACCGCACCGAAGATGTCCGACAGGGACTCGTTCAGACCGCCGGACTCACCCGAGTAGATGAGCTCGGACTCGTGGTCGGTCACGGCGTGGGTCAGTTCGTGCGCGGTCACGTCCAGCGAGTTCGCCAGGTTGCTGGCGGTCACGCCGTCACCGTCGCCATACACCAACTGCGTGCCGTCCCAGAAGGCGTTCACATAGGCGACACGGTGGTGCACGGTGCTGAGGAGCGCCGCGCCCGCGTTGTCGATGGAGTCACGGCCAAACAGCTCGCTGTAGCAGTCATACACCGTGCCCAGATGGTCGTAGTTGGTGTTGACGACCGGGTCGGGGTGCTCAGCCTGGCCCTCGCCGCGGACCAGCGTACCGGGCAGCGTGGAGGCGTTGTTTCCGTTGTAGATGCGCCGGTTGAGCGCGGAGTGGATGCGCGGATGCACGGCGAGCAATTCGCCATCATGCGCGTCCACATAGACCAGGTCTTTGGAGGGGATGCCCGCGCGCTGGCCTTCGACTGGGACCTGCCATGCCAGATGCATCTCCTCGTCACCTTCGGGACGGAGGAATACCTGCTTCGGGGAACCCACGGCCATGGCGGGCTCCGCACGCGAACCACGTACCGCCACCTGGGCGGCATTCTCGGGCGGTATCACGCCCTCTCTCGAAACGCGGCCACCACCCCGTGCGTTGCCGTTGACCGCGTAGACGGCTCCCTGGGAATCCACGTGGAGCACCAGGGCGCTACCGATGACGGGCAAGCTCCCGTGGAACTGCTGGAAGCGCAAGTGCCGGTGGCCCTGCTCGTCCACGTTCTGCTTGCGGAACACCAGGTCCTCGCCCCGCATGCGGAACTCCGACGCCACGTCATTCAACACTCCACGGACATCCTCCCCCGTGGCCCGTGATTTCTCGGTGAAGACACGCGGGACGCGGCCGAGGTCGCGGCGGACGAAGTAGTGGCCATCTGTCCTGGAGTCGACGTGTGGCCTGGGCGCGGATGCCGGCGCGGTCGCCTCCACGTGCGTGGCCGCCGAGATGGCCATGGCAGGTGGCACCTCTCCGGACGGGGCATCGCACGCCGTGATGCTGGCGCAGAGGCAGGTGGTCCATATGACGTACGCAGAGGGAAACTTCATGGCTTCTCCTTGGCTCTCGCCTCGATGGAGGAACTCCGGGTCGGGTCCGGAGCACCTCCCCATGGCAATCCGACTCCGCCGGACGGCCGCCTTGTCACACGCGCTCTTATCCAACCGATGGCATCCGCCAAGCGTGCTCGAGGCCAGGGGTTTTGGGGATTCCCTAAAACGAGGGAGAGGAGTGTCCAGCGTGTCGTGAATCTGAAATTCATTGCTCCAATCGCGCGCAGGAAAGACCTCGCAGGACATTGCTGCCCCTCCGCTTCGGTGGTGGATTCCCCCTATTCCTCCGGGTTTGTTGTTTTTGTATCTAATGAACGCGCGTCATCCACATCACCGCACTGCAGAAGGGATAGACCATGATGCGTGGCATCCGCTGGCTCGCCGCATGTTTGTCGTTCTCCCTCTCTGGCTGTTCCGCCGGAGATCTCGAGCCCTCCGAGGCCTCACAGCCAGAGCAGAGCGTCCTCACGAGCGATGCCCGCCTCCAGGACATCGCGACGGCGCTGAGCGCGCTCCCCGACGTCCAGGTTCTGGGCTCACACGGTGACGGCGTGCCGTACATGATTCATGGAGAGCTGGGATGGGTGGGCCAGAGCCTCGCGGACGTCACGGTCTGGCAGGCCCACGAGTTGGTGACCACGGCACTGGAGCGCATCGCCCCGTCTTTCCGCCTCGACGCGCGCGACCTGGTGCCTCGGCGAATCGCTCGTGACACGCAGGGACGCACCCATCTCCGGTACTCGCAGACCAAGGACGGCCTGCCGGTGGTCGGTGGTGAGTTGGTGGTGCACCTGGATGCGTCTGGACGGGTGTACGCGGTGAACGGCTCGGCGCGGGACGGGGAGCAGGTTCCCTCCAGCCCCGGCATCGCGCTGGAGACCGCCCAGCAGGTGGCCTTGCGGAAAACGCCGGGCGCCAGCGCCTTGGAGGGCATGCCTCGCCTTGTTTATGTCCGTGCGACCGCGAAGGACCCGCTGCGGTTGACCTGGGAGGTGCGGGTGACGGGCACCGCCGCCGCTACGCCCCTGCGGGACCGTGTCTACGTGGACGCCTCGGATGCCTCCATCGTCCTGCGCGCGCCGGAGATCCACGACGCGCTCAACCGCAGGGTGTACAGTGCCAACAACGCCACCAGCCTCCCCGGTACGCTCAGGCGCGGCGAGGGGCAGAGCGCCACGGGCGATGCCCACGTGGACGGCAACTTCGACGTGCTGGGAACCACGTACGACTGCTTCAACACACTGTTCGGGCGTGACTCGATTGACAATGCGGGCCACACGCTCACCAGCACCGTGCATTACTCCACCCACTACGTGAATGCCTTCTGGGACGGCACGCAACTGGTGTGCGGCGATGGAGACGGGGTCAACGCCGGGCCGCTGTGCACGGACCTGGATGTGGTGGCCCACGAGCTGACCCACGCGGTGACGGATTTCGAGTCCGGCCTCATCTATACCGGCGAGTCCGGCGCGCTGAACGAGTCCCTGTCGGACATCTTCGCCTCCGTGTGCGAGAGCTGGTCGAACTCGTGGTCCATGGGCCCGGACATCTGGAAGATTGGCGAGGACATCTGGACGCCCGCCACGCCCGATGACGCCCTCCGATACATGAACGACCCGGTCCTGGACGGCGCCTCGCTGGACTACTACGGGGACTACTCGTCCGACACCGACGTGCATTACGCGTCGGGCATCTCGAACCTGGCGTTCAAGCTGCTGGCCACCGGCGGTGTGCATCCGCGCGGGCGCACCCCGACGGAAGTCCCAGGCATTGGCGTAGAGGCCGCTGCTCGCATCTTCTACAAGGCCAGCACCGACTACTTCACCGCCAGCACCACCTTCGAGCAGGCCAAGACCTATACCCAGTTCGCGGCGCAGGACCTCGGCTTCAGCGCGGCCGTGCTGGAGTCCGTGAGCCTGTCCTGGCAGGTCGTGGGCTTCCCTCTCTACTTCCCGACGTTCTGCACGACCCTTCCTCGCTTCAGCGGTACCGTGACGAACCTCAACGGCGCGGTGGGTTCGAACCGGTACTACTGCGCGGACGTCGGTGCATTCACCTCCCCGTACTTTACCCTCGGCGGAGGCACGGGTGACGCGGACCTTTACGTGCGATACGGCGCTGCTCCAACGAAGAGCGTCTACGACTGCCGCTCCTACTCGACGACCAACACCGAGGTGTGTACCGGCACGTCACGGCCCGTACCGGGCAGGTTCTGGGTCATGATCAACGGGTACCGGGCCTACTCCGGCGTGACGTTCAGCTATTCCTTCTGAGCGGTGCGCGGGCAGGGATGGCGGGCGGCTGCCCGCTCCGGGGACAGGGCCATCCCAGACTGAAGACGAGCATGTCCCTCCTCCACGGGGCCGTGTCTGGCGTATCGATTCAAGCGGTTGACGCGCCGCTCGAAGGTGGGCGGCGCGAATCCGATGAAAATCGTCAGGGTCGCGAATCCATAGGGCGGGATTTCGTCCAGGGACTCCACCGCGGTGCTCGCCCACGGGTTGGGCGGATTGTCGATGGGGCGTGCCTTCACGCGCACAGGGTGGGGTTGAAAGCGCGTTCAGCCAGGTGCCGGATGCGTGCGAGGTTGAGGGGAAGGCTCGCCCAGGAGCGTTACACCGCGACATTCCTCCGCATGGAAGGGCCGCGAATGAGATTCCTCCTGCTCCTGCTCTCTTTGTTTCTTTCGAGCTGTGCCTCCCCGGCCCGAGGCGTGGCCGCGCAAGGGGGCGCGGTGGCCTCTGATGCCGACCGGATTGTGCGTGACCTCTGCGACAAGCAGCTCGCGCTGCTCGGCGAGGAGTCCCACCACGGCAATGGCAGGACCATCGCTTTCAAAGCGGAACTGACCCGCAGGCTCGTGGAAGAATGCCAATACGATGCCTTTTTCATCGAGACAGGCATCTATGACTTCCTCCACCTCCAGGTGCTGAGAGAGGCGGGCCAACCCGTCAGCGAGGACCTGGTTGCCACTGCGATTGGTGGGATGTGGGCCAATCAGGAGATGGCGCCCCTGATTCCGTTCCTGTCCGAGCGGCTCAAGGCGGGGACCCTCGTCGCGGGTGGGATTGATGATCAGATCAACCGAGGCACCTACGCCCAGCGCGAGATGGCGCGCGAACTCATTCCCTTTCTGGAGGGCCCGAGGCAGGCCGCGTGCGGAGAGGAAATCGAGAGGAACATGTCCTGGAACTACGACGACGCCCACCCATATACGGCGGAGCACATGAAGTTCATCCTGGGCTGCTGGACGGAGCTGGGGGCGGTGCTCTCCAGGCCCGGAGTGGCTGTGACGCCGAGGGCTCGAGGCCAGTTGCAGATGGTCCGCAGCCTTGAGCGGAACTACACCCGTCAGGTCGCCGCGATGTCCCGGGCTCCGGACGCGTCTGGAGGGACATGGAGCTGGAGCGATTTCGATGACCGCTCCCGCTCCATGTTCATGAATCTGGAATGGCACCTGGCCCAGTCATCCAGGCCCCGAAAGGCCATTGTCTGGCTTGCCACCGTTCATGCGGCGAAAGACCTCAAGGGCCTTGATGCGGACACCCGGCACGGGACGTCCTTCGGGTCCTACGTCCAGGAGAAGTTCGGGGCGCGGGCCTTCGTGTTGGGCTTCTCCGCGCGATCCGGGAGCTATTCCATCGGCAGCACCCCTCGCACGAATTCCCTCGCGCCCGCGCGGGACGACTCCCTGGAGGGCTGGGCGTTTTCGGGCCACACCGGGGACACGCGGTATCTGGATGGGAGCCAGCTGCGTGATTTCGGGCCTCGGGTGGCGCGTCCCTTGAACTACGCGTGGATGACGGCCCCTTGGGCCACGGTCATGGATGGGCTGCTCATCTTCCGGGAAGAAGCCCCACCGCGCCCGGTGGCCCGGGCGAGCCCAGCGACGCATTGACCCCACCAGCGAGTCCCGGAGGGGTCAGGCGCGCTCCATTTTCCGTACCAATGTGAGAGTCATTGTTGCCCCAGCCATCCAAGGACTGGCGCTCAATCCAAACCGAGACAAATATGGTGGCGTCGTGCCCCGCTCCTCGACTGGCCCCAGGTCCTGGGGCCCCGGAGTCACCATGCAGCCTCATTCGCTGTTCTCCCGCGTCGCTTGTCTATTTTCACTCGTCACCCTGGGTTGTGGCGCTCCTGATGCAAAGGAGCCCGCGGCCCAGGCGGACCAGCCCTCCGCGGTAGGTCACTACCGCTGCATCCCGCTCTCCGCGGAAGCGCTGCGCGTGACGGCACCGTCCACGGCCCTCGTCGTGGGAGACTCACGGCAGGAAGCCCAGGTCACCACGGCCCGGCTCTGCCCCAGCGGTCAGGTGCCCCAGGCGGTGTACAACCCGGCGCCGCCGCGCCCGCTCGCATCCTGGCTGCCCGCGATGCCCGGCGCGTCCGAAGGCAATCGTCCCGTCCATGCGAGCGCCGACTCCATCTATTACGTGGGGGTGTACAAGCCGACGTCAGAGACGGGTTACTCGCTGGGGGTGGGCGCGCGTCTTCAGATCAACAACCCCCAGGTTGCCCACACCTTGGACCAGGCCAGCACGGTGGTGTCGATGGTCCGGGGCGCCAGCACGTCGATTGTCGCGACGGGCTACCGCAAGTTCCAGACGTCGTATCCCACCCTGCTCGTCGGCCACACGGTGGGAGGCGTCTTCCAGCACGTCACGGGCTGGGTGCAGGTCCACCCGAGCTACTACCCGGGAATGGACCTGAGCGGCTACATCGGCGCGAAGCCGCGTTTCTTCGTCCTCTATTCGGGAACCGACTGGTGGGTGTATTTCAATGATGCCTGGGTGGGCTACTTCCCCGGCTCACGGTGGGGCGGTGCCTTCACGTCGGGCGACATGGCCCACTGGTACGGTGAGGTGTTCGACGCGGGTGCGCGCCTGCCGCCGGTGACGGACATGGGCAACGGCTTGTTCCCACCGAACGCGGCCTCCGGCGCCATCGACGAGATGTGCACCCACTCGGGCACCAACTGCTACAGCATTGGCGCCGGGCAGACGTATGTCTCCAACGCCGCGTATTACGGCCTGTACTACCCGGGCCTGTCGAACCTCCGTTACGGCGGAAACGGCGGCGGGTAGCCTCCGCTCGAAAGCTTGGGAGACGGGCGTGTCCTCGCTCTGGGGCATCGCCCGGTGTGTAGATTCAAGGGGTTGACGCGCCGCTCGGGCATCGGGCGGCGCGGTCCGGAGAAAATCGTCGAGGTCGCGAATCCGTTTGTCGGGTGCCCGCCTCTTAGTGGGCAAGGCAGGGCATTTTCCCCGCCGCCGTCTTCCAGGGACTCGCATGGCCGCCGCCCACCCGTTGCCCGCTGCTCCCGACGCGATGCTGCTCGCGGCCCACGCGGGGGATCGCGACGCGATGCTCCGCCTCCTCCAGGCGCTCCAGCCCAACCTCAGGCGGTACGCGCAGCAGCGCTGCTTCATCAGCGACATCGACGACGCGGTCCAGGAGTCGCTGCTCTTGCTGGCCCGCCACCTGGGCTCGGTCCGGAAGCTGGCGTCCCTGTCGGGCTGGTTGTTCCGCATCGTTCAACGCGAGTGCCGCCGCCTGGGGCGCGTGGCCCTCAAGCAGGACCCCTACGAGGAGGCGCGGGCCGACCAGTGGATGGTCTCGCACACGCCGGACTCCGCTCGACTCGATGTGGCCTCAGCGCTGGAGTCATTGCCTCCGCACTACCTCGAGGTTGTCCTGTTGCGCGACTTCGAGGAGCTGTCCATCCGCGAAATCTCGGAGCGCCTGGGCGAGGACGTGCCCGCCGTGAAGAGCCGCCTGCACCGGGCCCGCGCCATGGTGCGCGAGTACCTGCTGGCCTGACCTTTCATCCCCGCCTCATCGACATCCGAAGAAGGAGACCCGTCATGGCCAATCCCATGTCCACCCTCGGCATCATCCACACCGTGCTCAGCCTGCCCCCCATCGTCTTCGGTGTCTGGGGCTTCCTTCGCGACGGACGCATCGACCCCGGCACCCGCGTGGGCCGGCTGTACCTGCTCGGCATGGTGGCGTCGATTCTCACGTCGTTCGGTCTCTCCAGCACGGGCGGCTTCAACCCCGGCCATGGACTGGGCCTGCTCGCGCTCGTGCTCATGGCGGTGGGCGTCGTCGCCTCGCGCGTGGAGGGATTCGGCCGCGCCACGCCCTACGTGGAGACGCTGACGCTGTCCGCCAGCTTCATGGTGCTGCTGGTGCCCGGCATCAACGAGACGCTGACGCGCCTTCCCGCGGGCCAGCCCATCGCCAGCAGTCCGGAGTCGCCGCCCGTGCAGACCGCCCTGCTCGTGCTGGTGGCCTTCTTCTTCCTCGGTGCCACGTACCAGGTGCTGAAGCTGCGGGCGCTCGCGCGAAGGAGCCCGGTGGTCGGCTCGGTGGCGTGACGCACGCTTCGCCTGAGTCATTCCCCCTGACGCCGCTGCGGGAATCAGCGACGGCGCCTACGCCTCCAGTCGCTTGCGCAGCACTCCAACACGGCTGCGGCCCACAGGCAGTCGGGTGCCGTCTCGCAGCTCCACCGAGGTGCGCGAGCCCTCCGTGGAGATGAGCTCGCGGATGTCCGTCACTCGGATGAGATAGGAGCGGTGGATGCGGAAGAAGTCGGCGGGGAGCAGTTGCTCGAGCCGCTCCAGGCTCTTCTCGCTCAGCTCGGTGCCGCCTCCACGCAGGACCAGCTCGGTGTAGTCGCCAGCGCCCTGGATGTACGCGACGGAGTCCAGGGGCACGAGGACCACGCCTCCGCCCTTCCTCACCGCGAGAGCGCGCAGGGGAGTGGCCGCGCGGCTTCCCACTCGGGCGAGCGCGAGGGCGAGCCGCTCCGGCGTGTATGGCTTGGGCACGAAGTCCAGCACCCCCAGCTCGAAGGCGCGCAGCGCCTGGTCTGTGTTCGCGGACACCACCACTGTCTGGAACGCGCCCGCGGCCACCTCCTCGAGCAGCGCGAAGCCGTCTTCCCCCGAGAGGTTCAGGTCCAGCAGCAGTACGTCCACGGTGCGCTCGGCCAGCAGCTCGCGTGCCTCGTCCAGACTCGCGCACACGCGCGGGGGCGGAGCGTCCGGCCCCAGCTGCTGCTCGCACAGCCGGGCGAGACGGCGCGCCGCCAGTGGCTCGTCCTCCACGATGAGCAGTCTCACGCCGGCACCTCCACCCGCGTCCTCCAGCCCGCATCCGTAGGCCCATCCTCGAGCCTCCACGCGCCAGGGAAGGCCTCCTCCAGACGCGCGCGCAGGTAGCGCGAGCCGGTGCCCTCACCACCCCCCGGGCGCGTCCCCGTGCCCGGAGGCGCGAGGAAGACGTAACGCCGACGGGGCCCCGTGCCTTCGGCGACGAGGCTGCTTTCGAGTCGGAAGGTGTGGGGCGAGACGTAGCGGTTGTGACTGAAGGCGTTCTCCAAGAGCGTGTGCAGCAGGGCAGGGGGGACGGGGGCCGACAGGTCAACGCCCTCGGTCTCCAACTGGAACGCCGTGCCCTGTCGGCAGCCCATGACCTCCAGATGGGCGCGACACAACTCCAACTCGCGAGCGAGCGGGATGGTGCGCTCACCGGAGACGGCGAGCAGATGCCGGTACACCGCGCCCAGGGCCTCGATGAAGCGCACGGCCTGCGCGGGCTCCGTCTCCACCCACTCGCTCAGCGCGCCCAGCGTGTTCATCAGGAAGTGCGGCTGCAGGCTGCGCTTGAGCAACTCCAGTTGCAGGCGCTCCGCGGCGCGCGTCGCACTCTCGAACCGCTCCTGCTGCTGTCTCTGCCGCCGGGCATGTATCGCCGTGAGGCAGACCAGGAGCCCTCCGAAGGCGACGAAGAAGCCGCGCTCGGAGAAGCCCCAGGGTTCCAACAGGTAGAGCGTCCCGGCGAAACAGAGCCCCGCCAGCGCGCCCAAGGCTCCCCCCGGTTCCCCTCTCCGCCACGCGCGCACGGCGAGCGCCGTGGAGACGACGAGCGAGGCCCCGAGCGCCACGCTGTTCTTGGCATCGAAGCCCGGAACGAAGACGAGCGCGAGCAGCCCCATTCCCAGTCCCATCCACCGCAGCCAGCGGAGTGGCTCGCCGAAGGCCGCGTGGACGGTCGCTGGCAGCAGCGCCGCCACCGCCAGCACGGCCGCCGCTTGCAGTCGCAGCCGCAGCGCGTGCTGTGGGTAGGGATAGTTGGCGAGCCCGCGCCACGACTCCATCAGGACGAGCGCCGCGGCGGCGAGGCACAGCACGCCGAGCAGGAGCGTGGCGAGCCCACCGTGAGCGAGCCGCACGCGCACGAGGTGGTAGAGCCCCATCAGCACCAGCGCGCCCAGCATGCAAAGGGCTGGCACCAGTCCGAGCATCCGCATCTGAGCGAGTGACGCGGCCTCGCCCACCTGCATGTAGTGGACGGTGCCCACGGGCTGGAAGCCGAGTCGATGCGCGGAGATGCGCATCGTCAGCACGTGAGGGCCCGGCGCGCTGAGTCCGGTCGGAAGCGGGAGCAGGGCATCGACCCGTCCTGGTACCTCCTCCGAGGGCGTCCGCCCCACCTGTCCGTTGCGGCCCAGCAGCCCGCCGTCCCACCACGCCTCCCATGACCCGAGCACCGACAGGGCGAGGGCAGGTGTCGGGGCTCCGGCTTCACGCGGGGGCACGTCCACCTGCGTGCGCAGCCAATAGGGGCCCGTCCCCTCGTTCACCTGGTCGGCCGCCACCGTGTGCCAGCCCCGTGCGTCTCCGGAGAGCGCGACCTCCGGGGAGAGATCCTCCGTGTTCACCTGCACCAGTCCCTGCCGCGCGGAGGGCAGCGCGGCCGAAGCGGTGAGCGAGAGCGCGAAGCATCCCGCGAAGAGGGCGGAGGACATCATGGGCCTCAACATACGCGGCCCGGCGCCGCCCCACGCGCATTCCGGCGACACCGCGAGACGTTGGGCGACCGGCACCCCACGTGCCGTGCAGGCCACCGCATTCTCCTCCCTGAAGACCTTCTCGGAGGAACGCCATGCGTGCCGTGCTCCTGCTTGCCCTCATCCTTCCGTTGTCCCTCGCCCAGGCGCAGGGCTTCCAACTGCAGCCCCACACCTTCCAGGCCCGCGACGGTCGCACCGTTCAGGCGGAGCTGGGCACCCTCACCGTGCCCCTGCGCCATGCCCACCCCGAGGGCCCGGGCTTGCCCCTGCGCTTCGTGCGCTTCAAGAGCACGAGCGCCTCGCCCGGGGCGCCCATCGTCTACCTCGCGGGTGGTCCGGGAGGCTCCGGCATCGATGCCGCGCGTTATGGCCGCTTCGATTTGTTCCTCGCCTTGCGCGAGGTGGCGGACGTCATCGCGCTGGACCAGCGCGGCACCGGTGAGTCGAACCCGCATCCCGAGTTGAAGCAGTCGTGGGCCATCCCGCTCGACCAGCGCATGGACGAGGCGCTGCTCACCTCCACGGTGAAGAAGGCCGCCGCGGAGGCGAGCCGGACCTGGACCGCGGCCGGCGTGGACCTGGGGGCCTTCACCACGGTGGAGAACGCCGACGACCTGGAGATGCTGCGCAAGGCGCTGGGCGCGCCGAAGCTCAACCTCTGGGGCATCAGCTACGGCACCCACCTGGGCCTCGCCTACGTGCGGCGCCACGCGGAGCGGGTGGACCACATCATCCTCGCGGGCATCGAGGGGCCTGATGACACCTGGAAGCGGCCTGCCCACGCGGAGGCGCTGCTCGGGCGCTGGGAGGCCGTGTTGCGCGCCGAGGGTGAGCGCGGGCCCGGCCTGAAGGCACGGCTGGCGAAGCTGTTGAAGTCGTTGCGGAGCAAGCCGCTCACGGTGGAGTTCACGGACGAGGAGAAGGGTGACCGCCGCACCTGGAAGGTCAGCCCCTTCGACCTTCAGTGCCTCGCCTTCGAGTCCCTGCGGGACCCGGCCACCTTCCGGCGCTTCCTCCCCCTGCTCACGGCGTTGGAGTCCGGGAACCATGAGGCGATGGCGCCCTTCGCGGGCAGGCTTCGCGAAGGCTTGCTGCGTCCCATGTCGCTCGCGATGGACGCGGCCTCCGGTGTGAGCCCGGCGCGACGCGCCCTCATCGAGCGGGAGGCGGCGAAGGCGGTGCTCGGTGGCAGCGTCAACCCGGGCGCCCTGCTGGCGGAGGATGTGGCCGGCGTGAGCGACCTGGGAGAGTCCTTCCGTGGCCCTCTCAAGGCCGACGTGCCCGTGCTCCTCATCAGCGGCACCCTGGATGGGCGCACGAGCCCTGACAACGCGGAGGCCCTGCGCCCCGGACTCTCCCGGGCCGTGCACCTGGTGCTGGAGGGCGCGGGACACGACGGCCTCTTCCAGTCGGACCCGCGCATCCTGGAGCGGATGAAGTCCTTCCTGAAGGGTGAATCGCTCCGCGACGAGCGAATGGAGATCAAGGCGAAGCCCTGAGGTCTCCCGCTCGCCCCGCGCTCGTGTGGGGGACGGGCCGCCGCCTCGCGGTCGTCGAGGAGGCGGCCCGACCTCCGCCTGCCGCCGGGCCGGTGCACCGCTCTTGCTCCGGCCGCACCTTCAGCGCGCAACGGCACTCGAACGCGGAGGCAGGACGATGAAGCAGCGCAAGCTGGGTCGGCAAGGGCTGGTGGTCTCGGAGCTGGGGCTCGGGTGCATGGGGATGAGCGAGTTCTACGGCGCCGGGGATGAGGCGGAGTCCCTGCGCACCATCCACCGCGCCCTCGAATTGGGCATCACCTTCCTCGACACCGCGGACATGTACGGGCCCTTCACCAACGAGGAGCTCGTGGGCCGCGCCATTCGAGGCCACCGCGAGCAGGTGGTGCTGGCCACGAAGTTCGCCAACGTGCGTGGCGCCAAGGGCGAGTTCCTGGGCATCCGTGGCGACCCGGCCTATGTGAAACAGGCGTGCGAGGCCTCGCTCAAGCGCCTGGGCGTCGACCACATCGACCTCTACTACCAGCACCGCGTGGACCCGAAGGTACCCATCGAGGACACGGTCGGCGCGATGGCGGAGCTCGTGCGCGCGGGCAAGGTGCGCTACCTCGGCCTGTCCGAGGCCGCGCCCGAGACGATTCGCAAGGCGCACGCCGTCCACCCCATCTCGGCGCTGCAGACCGAGTACTCCCTGTGGACGCGCGACGTGGAGGAGGACGGCGTACTCGCCACGGTGCGCGAGCTGGGCATCGGCTTCGTCTCCTACAGTCCACTGGGCCGAGGCTTCCTCACCGGCCAGTACAAGCGCTTCGAGGACCTGCCCGCGGACGACTTCCGACGACAGAACCCGCGCTTCCAGGGAGACAACTTCCAGAAGAACCTGGACCTCGTGCAGCGCGTGGAGCAGCTCGCGAAGCAGAAGGGCGTGACGTCCGCGCAGCTCGCGCTCGCGTGGGTGATGTCCCGAGGCCCGGACGTGGTGCCCATCCCCGGCACCAAGCGCGTGAAGTACCTCGAGCAAAACGCGGGGGCCGCACGCGTGGAACTCACGGGCGCGGACCTCGCCCAGCTCGACTCGGTGTTCCCGGTGGGCGCGGCGACGGGGCTTCGCTACCTGGACATGAGCAGCGTGCACCGCTGACGCGTTCGCAAGAAGGCGCTCACCGGCGCTGGGGCGCCCTGGAAGTCACGGGCGATGGGATGCCCGCATGACGCCGTGAATGGCTCCGGGGTGGCGCGGCTTGCGCGAAGAATGGCAAGCCGCGCCCGTCCGGCATCAGGGCACGGTGGTGCGCCGGCGCAGATGCGCCACGCCCACGGAGGGGATGCGGCGCTCGTCGCGTCCGGCCTCGGCGATGAAACCTCCCAACCAGATACCGTCGGGTGTCAGCGCCACGGCATCGACGCTGATGGCGTTGACGCCCCCTCCAATGGGCAGCAACCGCTCGCCATTGAAGACATACGCATGGGTGGGGCCCCCGCCTTCGGGAATGATGGTGCCCACGGCGACGAGGTCGCTCCCGCTGGGGACGAGCTTCCGGAAGCTATGGACACCGCCCCGGCTCTCGTTCATGGGCGGCGGCAGCCCGTTTTCAGCCGTCGCCAACTCCACCCAGGCGGTACCGTCCCAGTGTCCGAGTGTGATGCGGTCTGGCACGGGCAGGCCCTCCGGCCCCAATTCCATGTTGGTGCTCGCGAAGATGCCGCGCTCCCCGTAGGCGACGGTGATGACGGAGGTGCTCAGGCCTTCGCCCAGGGGCTCGAAGGCGGTGCCGTTCCAGTGGACGATGCGCCGCGCCGCCAATGTGCCCACGTGCGTGAACTCCCCCGCGGCGACGAAGGCGGGGTGGTCGGGGTCCTCGTTCTCGGGACGAAGGGCCAGCGCGGACACGGGGCTGTCGAAGCCGTCCGCCACCAGCACGAAACGCTCGCCATCCCAGCGGACCACGCGCCCGGTGGTGTCCAGCAGGGTCGACAGCCAGGGTCGTCCGAGCGAGTCCAGGGTCATGTCGAAGATGAAGCCGTGTGCGCTCAGGTCTCCGAGTGACCGCCACGCTTCCCCGGTCCACGTGAGCACGTGCGACTGGAGGGCGTTCCAGTCAGTACACGAGACATAGATGTCGCCCCGGGCATTCACAGCCAGGTCCGAGCACTCCATCTCCGGCAGTGCCGCCAGCGGCTTCCAGCCCGCGTCACTGAATTGCAGCACGGTGCGCGGAACCGCCTCGCCACCCGCATGGGAGATTTCGCCCAGGATGTGGACGGTGCACTGGGGGCCTCCCGTCGCCATCACATCGGGTCGCCCGCTCAGTCCGTCGCCGGACTCGCCGCCCTCGGTCCGCCACTGGCCGTCTTCGTAGGAGACGAGGCTCTGGGAGGCCGCGCCGTTGACGCTGGGGAAGGTGCCCGCGACATAGAGGCGCTCACCGTCGAGCAGGAATCGCTGGATGGGGACTTCCCACAGGGGGAAGGCGGAAGGGCCCTCATCGCCACAGTAGAGCGGCGCGAACCAGACGGTCCGGTTGGGCAGCGTGGCATTGGGCCACGGCTCCCATCCGGTGGTGGGCGACCACTGCGCCAGGGCATTCGCGGGGATGGCCTTGGGGTCGTTCCAGGCATGGCCGTTGACGTGGGAGAAGCATCCACCCACGTGAAGCTTGCCGTCGTTGAACACCAGGTCCGTCACGACGCCGGGGAACTGCCCGGTGCTGACGCCTTTGTTGAGCATCTCCCACGCGGTGCCATTCCAGCGGGCGATGGAGCCCACGCCATCCATGCTGAAGTCGTAGGCGAACGTGCCACCCGCATAGGGCGTCCCGTCGTCTCCGAGCGCGAGCGCGAAGACGCCGTTGCCGATCAGAGGGAGGTCGTACGCCTCCCACGTGCTCCCATTCCACCGGGCGACCATGTTGCTGGAGATGCCACCCACCTGGGAGAAGCCGCCGCCCACCCAGACGTCATCACCGTCGACGAGCAGCTCGTAGACGGGGCCATTGGCGGGGCCTCCGGTGGGGAACCGCCAGGTGCTCCCATCCCAGATGGCCAGGCCGATGGCCCCGTTCTCCGCGAGCTGGAACTGCCCCGCGACCCAGAGCTCTCCCTTGATGAAGGCCATGGTGCGAACCAGGCCGTCGAACCTGCCGATGACGCGAACACCTTCGGGCGTCGCGAGCCACACCTCACCCGAGCGCGCGCCGAACGTGTCGTTCGTCGCCAGGGCGAGCGTGGTGTCGTCCTTCGCCGCGACGGAAGAGAAGCCCGCGCCGGGAAGCCCTTGCTCCCATGTCCTCTGGAGGGGGTGCCACTTTCCGTCGTGGCGCTGGATGAGTGGAGGCGTGGCCTGCGTGCCGAGCCAGCGGAAGTACCCGGCGGCGACGAGGTCGCCCGAGGGCGTCTTCGCGAAGTCATACACATGGGGCACATGGCCATCCATGCCGGAGACGCCCGCGATGGAGAAGCGGGGGTCCCATTCTCCATTCTGGAGGACGTCCGTCACCGTCGGCGCGCAGGAGGTCCCCGCATCGGGTTCACCTCCGCCCGCATCGGGCTGGCCTGCGTCAGGAGTGCCGGAGTCAGGCTCGCCAGCATCCGCGGGGCCGGCATCCGGACGAGGGCCTCCGCCAGAGTCGGGGATGCCAGCGTCATCAGAGCCCGCATCGGGCGTGGGCTTCGGCGGGTCATCACTACAAGCGGTGAAGAGGAGTGCCACGACGAGGAACAGGGAAACACGATGCGTCCAGGAGTTGATCAGGGGTGTGCGCATAGGGGGTCACACACGACTGCAATTGCCGGACCTTTTCTCGCCTTATGATGTTTCAAGTATTTCAGCTGACTTCGAGCGACGCCGTCGCACCGAGAGCCTCGAACCCCTGAGGTTCTCTCAGGAATTTGAGGCTCTCGGTGCGCCTGAGTCCGTCATCGGAGACACACGGACAGCGCGTACCCACATCGGCCCTTCATCAGGAACGGTGTTGAGGCCTCAGCGTCCTGGGGGGCCCGCCTTCGCGAGCAGCTCCACGAAAGAGGTGAGGTGGGGTGTGGGGCGCACGGCGCGGGGCCACACGGCGTGCCAGTGCCTGCGCAGTCCCTTGCGTGTCACACGCACCGCGACCAGCGTCCCGCGTGAGAGCTCCGGGGCCACCGCCCAGCGGGCCAGCACCGCGATGCCGAGCCCGGCCTTGGTCAACTCGACGAGCGCCTCGGTCAGCTCCACGTGGGACACGCGCGCGGGGGAGACGCCGGCGGGAGTGAGCACCTGTTGGAACAAGGTGCTCTCGGTGAGAGGGATGCTGTAGAGCAGCACGTGCTCGCCCGCGAAGTCGGCGGCTTGCAGGATGCCGCGGCTCGCCAGGGGATGTTCTGGTGCCATGACGGCGACGAGCTCGTCCTCGAAGAGGGGCGCATGTGCGAGGCGCCGGTGCCGCGTTGGCGCGCTGACGATGCCCAGGTCCAGCGTCCCCGCCAGCAACGCCTCCACCGGGCGGCGCGTGGCCTCCACGGCGATGCGCACCTCCACCTGGGGATGTCGGGTGGAGAACCGCCGGAGGACCGCCGGCAGCCAGTGGTAGGCCGTGTAGCACTCCGTGGCGAGCCGGAGGATGCCCTGCGACGTGTGCGCGAGCCGTGCAACGTCCGCTTCGGCGGCTTCCACCTCGGCCATCACCTTGCGTGCGGCTTCGAGGACGCGTTGGCCGGGGCCGGTGAGCACCATGCGTCGGCCCTCGCGCTGGAACAGCTCGGTGCCCAGCCGCTCTTCCACGTCGCGGAGTTGGTGGCTCAGCGCGGGCTGGGACAGGTGCAGCACGCGCGCCGCCGCCGTCACCGAGCCGGTGTCCACCACGGCCGCCACCAGTCGAAGGTGTCTCACGTCCAGGGTCATCCATTCGATTCTCGCATGGATGGATGCGGAGGATGCGTTGGACGCATGGAGGAAGCTTCGGGAGAACCCACGCCTGCTCGCTGACGAGAGGTGCCGGGATGGGCTTGAAGACGCTGCGATTGGCCCCTGAGGTCTGGGTCGTCACGGGGGAGGCATACGACTCGAATGCCACGCTGTTCCTCCGGGAGGGTGAGGTGCTGATGGTGGACGCGCTCGCGAGCCGGGCGGACGCGGAGGCGCTCCGGGAGTGGGTGGCTGGCTCCCTTCGGGCCCGGGTGCGGCAGGTGGTCTGCACGCATGGCTTCAGCGACCACCTAGCGGGGCTCCAGGCGTTCCCCGAGGCGTCGGTGTGGGCTCACGCGCGGTTCGAGGAGACCTTTCGCCTGGAGCGCTTCCGCTCGGACGAGGAGACGGGCTTCTACCGTGCGCCGGACCGGTGCGTGGACGCGCCGTTGTCGCTGGAGTGGGGACGGTACACGCTGGACGTGTTCCCGAATCCCGGGCACACGGCGAGCACGCTGAACCTCGACGTCCCCGCGTTGGACGTGTTGCTCAGCGCGGACATCGCGGTGGGGAACATGGCCTACGTCGCGTATGGCGAGCCGGCCGACATCGATGCCGCGCTGGCCCGGGCCGAGGCGAGGGGGCGCACGAGGGTCATCCAGGGGCACGGCGGGGTGTCCTCCGCGCGCACGCTGGGGGCCGCGCGACACTACCTGCGGGCGCTGGAGGCGGCCGTGCGCGAGACGCGGGGCGTGCCGGAGCGTGTCCGCGCGATTCCGCTCGGAGCCTGTCTGCCGGAGGACGTGGAGGGAGGCGACTTCGAGGCGTTCTTCCACCGGAGGAACCTGGACGAGGTGCTCTCTCGGGGGCTGTGGTCCGCGCGGGCCTCCGCGTCGCCCCTGGGGGAGAGGACAGGACGGAGCGGATGAGCGCGACGGGGGCTGTGCGCGGCCAGTAAGGTGGCTGCATGGCTCTCACCTCCCACCTGCGCGTCGTGCTGCACCAGACGCAGGGCCCGGACAATCTCGGCGCAGTGGCGCGCCTGGCTGCGAACTTTGGCGTGGCGGAGCTCGTGCTCTCCGATCCTCAACTGCAGGAGATGGACGGCGCCCGGCGCATGGCGGTGCACGCCGGTCATGTCCTGGAGGCCGCGCGAATCGTTCCCACCCTGCCCGAGGCGCTGGAGGACGTGGTGCTCGCGGTGGGGACCACCTCGCGGCAGAACCTGCGCGGCATGCCCACCCTTTCTCCCGAGGATGCGGTGGCGCTGCTGGCGCTGCACTCGCAGCGGGGGAAGGTGGCCCTGGTTCTCGGGGGCGAGAAGCGCGGCATGTCCGATGAGGACCTCAGCCACTGCCAGCAGGCGCTCGTCATTCCCACGCGGCCCGAGCAGCCCTCCATGAACCTGGCGCAGGCGGCGGCGGTCCTCCTGTACCTCTGCGCGCGCGAGCAGGTGGAGGTGGCGTCACCGGGCGCGGTGGAGGGCGCGCCGCTGCGGCTGGTGCAGGCGCTTCAGTCCTGGATGCGATTGGTCCTCCTGGAGGTGGGGTTCCTCAATCGGCAGGGGCCGGATGCACTGCTCGCGGAGATGACCCACTCGCTCACCCGCTCGGCCTTGACGAGGCGGGAGGTGGAGCTGTGGCTGACCGCCTTCAAGCAAATCTCGCGTCTCGTGGTGGGCCCGACGGCGCGTCCGGAATCCGACAAGAAGGGCTGAGGCGTGCGGAGGACTCCAGGTCCACGAGCACTGCCCGGGGGCCGTCGTCATCCAGGACGGGTGGGTGGTGTACGGTGCCCGCGGGATTCAGCCCTGGAGCGAAGGAGCGATATGCGCATCACTCGGATGGCCGTCGTGTTGTTGTCCACCCTCGCTGTCCTCTCCTTGGTGGGAGGGGCGGGTGAAGCCGTTGCCCAGACGAGCCCCAAGCTCGTCGCCAATGGCATGAAGATCATCTTCAACCCGGCCTTTCCGGAGGCCTTCTGCACAATGGGCCCGGTCGGAACCGACAGCTACGGCAACCGGGTCGGCATCACCGCGGGACACTGCCTCGACGGTGGCGACACCTACGAAGGTGTCCTGATTCCCTATGGTCTGGCGCCCATCTACGACGCCAACGACGTGGCGTTTGGTCCCATCGGATACATGCGATTCATCAAGCCGAAGGCACTCCAGCCGTTTCTGGACTACGCCATCCTCCAGTTCGTCGAGGACGTGCAGCTCTCGGCCCAGGGCCCGCATCTCAGAATCACCGGGGTGCTCGTCGTCGAAGGCAGCCGGGAGAACCTGCTGGGTGCCGCCTGGTTCAACAACAACGAGCTGGTGACGTCGGCGCCATCCGGCACCTACTACGGCCGTATCACCAACAACAGCAATGGGCTGTACCAGTGCTGGGCCCAGCACGCGGCCGGCGACTCGGGAGGCCCTGTCATCTGGCATGTTCCGGGGAGCGCGTACCCGTCGTCGTCGAACAACTTCCAGTCCGAGGGTCCGTGGGCCGGCATCACCACCCGTCGGTCGATTGCCATTCCGCCGTACGTCTACACCTCATCGGCCAACATCCTGAAGGACCTCCGCCTTCGGGACGTGGCCAGCGGGTTCGACGGCACGGTGATGGGGGCGGGATTCCAGACGACGCCCTGAGCGGAGTGTGTCGCGGCTTCGTTCCTGGGGCCGTCACTCGCGCAGCCAGGCGAGGATGACGTCCTTGTCGCCCGTCGCCAGCATGTATGGCGTGCCTGGGGCGATGACGCCCTTGCGGGCCGCGACACCCTCCACCGCGTCCTGCGCGTGGGTGAGCTGCACGCCTGCTCCGCCTCCGCCGAGAACGAGGGGCGCACCCATCTTGAGGTCGAGCACCACCACCTGGCGCCGCGCGGGTCGCGGCTCCGCCATGTCCACGATGACGAAGTCACCCGCGAAGCGGCGCTGGTCGCAGCGGAAGACCCACAGGTTCGGCTTTCGGCCGAGCAGCTCTCGCGCGAAGGGCTTCTCGTCACTCTTCATGGCGTAGCGCTCGGAGAGCAGGCTGGCGGTGGAGAGCGGATAGCCCTCCTCTTTCGCGAGGAGCAGCGCCCACGGATTCGCGAGCCGGAGCTGCGACAGCAAGACGGGCAGGACGATGGGAGGCTCGCGAGGCATGGGTGGGCGTGCTCGACGGGCGGGGTTGCTCGTGTCGGACAGTCATTCAAACACGTCGCGGCACCCCTGGGTTCCAGCGTGCCCCCTGGCTCTGGTAAGGGGACGCGGTTGTCAAACCACACCCTGGAGTCTTCGCATGTCCCGAATTTCCCGCCACGCGCTCGTGCTCGCCCTGATGCTCACTTCCACCTCTGCTCTCGCGGGTTCGCAGTGGGTGCAGGCGCGCACGGTGCTCAACACGTGCGGCTACTTCAGCACCTCCCAGGCGGAAATCACCCTCACGTACCGCAACGATGACCTGCCCTGGGGGACGAGCGTGTTCCTCATCTACGGCTGGGGCGGGAGCACTGGCCCCACCAGCACGTTCGACTGGGCTCCGGCGCCGCAGACCGTCGAGGCGCCGGCGGTGGCTCCGTACCACTGGGGTACCACGGTGACGGGTGTCATCCGGGCGCGGTCGTCCACGCAGTACACGAGCATCAACTACGTCTGGAAGGTGGTCCTCCCGGATGGTCAGGAGTTCTACGAGAAGGGCAATGGCTCCACCTACGGCTACTACGCCGCGGACTTCTCGCAGGTGCCCATGCCGTGCACCAACACCGCTGGCAGCTTCATCGGAACTCCGACTCCGCTGATCATCACCACCGTCGTCAAGAACTGACGGACCTTCCGAGCACGGGCGTCCCGTGCATGGCGAGGATGGCCCCTCACCCGTCGGTCATCGATGGGGAAGGGGCCATCGGCGCAACTCCCGTCCTTCGCGCCGTGAAATGGGCGATAGGCTGCGCATGATGCCGTCCCCAGGAGATGAGGATGACTCACGAGCGGTCTGAGAGAAGGCTCCTCACGCGGGCTATTCATCCCATCGTGGTGTGGGCCTGTCTTGTCGCGGTCGCCGTCGGGGGCATGGCCTGCGAGACGGAGGAGATTCGGGAACTCAGGAATCAGGCGCGACTCGCGGCGCTTCATCGTTCTGAGTTGGCGGACCGAATCAAATACCGCGCTGATTGGGAGCGTGATCTGCGAGCCGTCGAGGCTCGACTGCGCTTCTACTGCCCCCCGGTCGACCAGGAGGAACTGCTGTCCCGGCTGACGCCATTCGTCGCGGGTGCGGATGTGAAGGTGCTTCACGAGAGTCGCGATGGGGTGGTGCTTCGGCTGCAATGGGCGAGTCGGGCGGGCGATATTGTCGACACGATGTTGGAGTTCGCGAAGGTCGTGCCCTTCCTCTCGCTCAATCGGCTCTCCATTCAGCGCGAGGCGTGGTCAGTGGACGTGGAGACAGGGCCGGCCTGTCCAACGCTGGAGGAACAGGCGGCCAGGGTCACCCGATTCCCACTGCCCCCGCGTGGGATGCTCTGGAATGAAACGAGTCGAAAGTTGCGGGCCGAGATTCTCGCCGCGCAGCGCGACATCCAGCGATGGGAGTCCACCACCTTGGCTGGAGGCCTCGCGGTCGTCACGTCCCGCATGGTCCTGAACGATCGTCTTCGTGCTCAGCAGTTGGGTGGGCCTGAGCACCTGTTCGGGCAATTGCGAGCGCTCAACGGGCTCATCGAGGGGGCGGTCGTGCCCGAGATGACGCTCTCCAGGATTCCAGATGGAAGATGGCTTCTTGAAGGCAACCCTGCTGGGACGGATACGGCCTGGGCCGAACGCATGGCGCAGGCCGGCTACAGGTTGGAGGGAGGCCCGGAGGGGCCCCAAGTGCTGATTCGTCGCTGACGTCGTGCGAGGGCTCGCCACCAGCCCTCTGCGATACTCAAGGCTTGTTTCAGCCCGCGAGGTCCTCGGGTGTTTGTTTGCGAATGATTGTCAGGGGTCTGGACTGAGGAGTGAAGCCACTTCGCTCACCAGTCGATGCGCGCGCCCCGGAAGTCGAAGAAGCCTCCGCTGTCGTGCGTCGTCACGCGGTCCAGCACCGCGAGCAGCCCCGCGGCGGACTCGGACACCTGTGTCGGTGCGCTCGCGCCGCCCATGTCCGTCTGTACCCAGCCGGGACTGATGGTCACCACGATGAGTCCCTCGCCGCGCAAGTCCGCCGCGAGCGAGCGCGTCGCCATGTTCAGCGCCGCTTTCGACATCCGGTAGCCGTAGCCTCCGCCCGACGTGTTGTCCGTGATGGAACCGAGCCCCGAGCTGAGGCTGGCGATCTTCGCCCCGGGCGTCCCGCGCAGTCGCGGCAGCACCGCGCGAGTCACTCGCAGGGCACCGAGCGCGTTCACCTGCAGCATCTGGAGCGCGTCCTCGAGCGAGACATCCTCGAGGTTGTCTCGCCGGGTGCGCCGGCCCGCGTTGTTGATGAGCAGGTCCACTGGCTCCGTCAGCGCGGCGGCGAACGCGCGCACGCTCTCGTCGCTGGTCACGTCGAGGGCATACACCCGCAGCCGGCCGCCGGAGGCATCCGCGAGGGTGGTGAGTTCGCGGGCCTCCGCCGGCTCTCGGGCTCCCGCGTGCACGGTGTCGCCGCGCGCGAGGTACTGCCGGGTGAGCTCCAGGCCGATGCCACGGTTGGCGCCTGTGATGACGAGATTCATGGCGCCGGACCATAGACCTGGACCTCGTCTGATGGGGGGACTGTGGGGCACGTGGGCCACACGATGGGGGGTTGTCCCCCCTGTCTCCGCGCCAGTGCTCCCGTGTCGCCGAGCGCATCCGTGGAGGAGTTCGTGTGAGCGCCCCATGGCATGTCACTTGCCTGGGCCCACGCGCGGGCGTTCAGCCATCTTGTCTCGGAGCAGTGCATGACCACGGGCCGTCTGAGCCGATGTTTGTCTCCTTGGATTCTCTTCGTGTCGCTCTCACTCGTCGTCGCGGGATGCGACTCGTCGGACCCCTCTCCTGGGGAGCAGCCCTCACCCGACGGCGGGACGACGTCACCGGATGGAGGAGGGCCGCGGCCCGACGGCGGGACGACGTCACCGGATGGAGGAGGGCCGCGGCCCGACGGAGGGACGACTTCACCGGATGGCGGGCAGCAGCCTCCTCCCGAGTTCACCTGGGGCCATGGCACGGAGACTGGCACGCTGGTGGGCAACGTGTGGACGCCGGGGCGTGACGCGACTGGGCTCGTGAACGAGGTGTCGTGGGCGCTCGTCCCGAAGGACCGGTGGATTGAAGTCGCGGGGACGCCGCTCACCACGCTCGACGCGGAGGTCAAGGCGGCGCTTCCTGGCTTCCGGGACCTCGGCTCGCAGGGAATCGCCGGGGTCATCAACGCGTACTCAGGGGTGGCGCTGGATGCGCCGCGCGCGCGTTGGTGGGCCTTCGGTGGAGGCCACGCGGACAGCTCCAACAACGGCATCTACCGCTTCGACATGGCGCAGATGCGCTGGAGCATCGAGCAGCTCCCGGACCACTCGGCGAACTGGGCGGAGGTTCCCTGGGGGAATACATACAGCAGCTATCCTCCCGCCTCGGAGTACGCCAGGTCGCATCCGGACAGCGACGTCACCGGGGACGAGTTCTTCGACCCGGCCCGGCCCGCTGCCTCGACAGGCAACCCCACGGCCCGTCATACCTACAACGGGCTCGTCTACAACCCGGACCTCGATGAGGTTGCCTTTGGCGTCCGGCGCATGTGGCGTTACAGCCTGACGACGCGCAAGTGGACGCGCCACAACCCGTTCAACACCCCGGGCGCCTCCTACAATGGAGAGACGGGTTACGGTGGCGCGGCCGGGTGGACGTTCTGGGACGAGGTGGCGGGCCGTTATGTGTTCGGCCCCACGGAGAACGGCAACTATTCGCGGTGGTGGTCGTTCGGAACCGCGGACAAGTCCTGGAAGTGGGAGGTCATTACTCCTCCCACCTGGTTCTTCGCGCAGATGGCCAGGGTGGGGCGCACGCTGGTGAGCTTCCCGGCTCCAGGGCACGAGGAGTCGCACGTGCACTTTCCCCGACTGATCACCTACGACCTGGACACGACGAAGTGGGGCGAGCTGAAGCTCACGAGCGACCTGGTGCGTGCGCGCTGCTTCAGCGAATACTTCGAGGGACAGGTGTTCGCCTACGTGCCTCCGCTCAATCGCTACATCGCCGCGTTCCGGTATGACCGCGATGGCGATGGGAGCTTCGAGTACCGGACCTACGAAGTGGACCCGGTGGCCCTCACGCTGCGCGAGGCCCCCGAGTACGAGGCTGGCGCCTTCGGTGGATGGCATGAGCTGGTCAAGAACCGCTTCTTCTACCTGGCGACGCACCACGCCCTCGTCTACGTGCGCAGGGGCGAAGAGAACCTGCGGGTCTTCAGGCTCCCCTGAGCCAGGGCAGATCCCTGGCGCATGTGAACATGTGCTGGGGGTGCCTCCATCGCCCAACGCGGCACAGCGCCCTGTCATGGGGACTTCCTCCCCAACTTGCGTCAATAGCCGGAAAGCACGTAAATCGACAAAACGCCGGGAGGGCCCGCATGCGTCGATCAATCCAGCGCCTCATCGCTGTCACACTCTTCCTGCTCGCCATGGATGTGCTGGCGAGCAATGACGTGAGAGGCAATCTCGAGGGCGTGTATTGGAGGGGCACGACCTACTTCGTGGAGGGGTGGGCGTGTGCGTACGGGTTCTCCGAGTCGGTCGACGTCGACGTGTACGCTGGAGCGCCGTGGCCCACGGGCACGATGCTGGGCGGCACCCGGGCGGATGTGCTGTCGGAGCCGGGGGTGTCCACGGCCTGTGGCAGCACCCTCAACCGGCACCGCTTCCGGTTCCAGCTCCCCCAGTATCTGCTCAAGCAGCACGCGGGGAAGCCGCTCTATGCGCATGCCCATCTGGCCGCCCACGGCATCAACAACCTCGTCCCGGGCTCGGGAAACATCTCCATCCCCGCGGCCCCCTACAATGGACAGGTCAAGGGCTCCGTCGAGGGAGTGTACTTGCGGAGTGATGGCTATTACCTGGAAGGATGGACCTGCGCGTATGGCATCAACCAGTCCGTTGAGCTGAACGTCTACGCGGGCGGGCCCTGGACCACGGGAACCATCTTCTACGGGGGGCTGGCGGACATCGCCTCCGAGCCCGCGGTGAGCTCCCTTTGCAACACCACGCTGGCCCGACACCGCTTCAAGATTCGCCTGTCAGATTCGGTCCTCGCCCAGTTCCAGGGTCAACCCCTGTATGTGTATGCCATGTTGTCCGGCACGGATGTCTCGGACCAGGTCGCCGGAACGCCGACCGTGCCCACCGTCGCGACGGTGCAGGCTCCCGTCCTGTCCCCGTCGGGAGGCACCCATGCCAGCCCCATCAACGTGGCGCTGACCTCCGGCACCAGCTCGGCGAGCATCTACTACACGCTCAACGGCTCGGCTCCGACGTGTGGCGGTGGGAACCTCTACGGCACGCCCATCGCGCTCTCCTCGGCGACCACCGTCCAGGCCATCGCCTGCAAGAGTGGCATGACGCCGAGCTCCGTCACTTCGGCCCAGTACAGCTTCGTCGCGGCGCCGCCCCAGTTCTCGCCACCGGGAGGGATCTACAGCAGCGCGCGGAGCGTGACGCTGACGACCACGACCCCTGGCGCGACGCTCTACTACACCCAGGATGGAAGCTCGCCCGTCTGTGGCGCCCCCTCGCTCACGTATACGGCGCCCTTCACCGTGGACACGACGAGGACGGTCCGCGCCATCGCCTGCCGCGCGGGCTTCACCAGCAGCACGCCGGTCAGCGCCACCTATACGCTCTCGACGTCCAATTGGACGGGTCCCGCCGCCACCATCGTCACCGTCAACGGAGGCAAGCGCATCTCCGTCAACGGCCAGGTGCTCAGCCCGCTGCACCACGCGTTCAACCTCCAGGCGTGTCTGAGCAACTGCGTGGCGGAGGATGCCATCATCGACACCCAGCTCGCCGAGCTGGCGAGGACACAGGCCTTTGGCACTCGCTTCATCGTCGAGGTGGCCGCCATCGCCTACCGGGGCACGCCCGCGGTCCAACGACTGGGCGCCCGGCTCAAGAAGGTCCGGGAGGCCTACCCGGGGTTCGACCCGTACCTCATCATCCGGTTCGACCTCTATGATTATGAGGAGAGCGCCTTTACCTGCGTGGACGGAGAGGACTTCCTCTCCCCGACGTACATGGCGCTCTACAACAACCAGGGGGCCCGCTTCAACGCCAATGCCCTCTGCGACGCTTCCGTCGACGGCAAGTTCAGGAAGCCCTACAAGCGCATCAACGAATCGTGGATTCTGTCCCGGGAGGTGGAGATCGGCACGGTCGCCAACCTGCTGGAGGCCGAGCCGGAGACCCGGGGGCGGGTGATTGGAATGACCTTCACCTACCTCTCTGGGGGAGAGTTCTTCTTCTCGCCCCTCTACGTCACGGGCAAGGACCCGACAGCGAAATTCCCTTGGGAGCCGCTCCACACGTCGAGTTTCTTCTTTCAAGACGACTCCGGCAGTCCCGCCGCCACCCTCACGAATCGGATGTCGGAGAACTTCGGCATCTTCCTGGCGGGGAGCACGAAGGCCGCGGCCGTCCAGGCGTCCCGCGCCGAGGTGGACAACCTGGTCGCCGCCATCTCCCGGTTGGCGGCCCGGGTGAAGCAGGTGACGGGCGGCAAGGCGTTGAACAAGATCTTCTACGGCTATTCCTATGGCCTCACTGCGCGCCGGGCGTTCTCTTTCCACCACGGGCTCGCCACCTTGTTGCTCGACCCGAACATCGACATCCTCGCCTCTCCCTTCTCCTACGAACTCTCACGCCGGCTCGGCTTTGGCTTCTCGCCGCAGGTCTCCATCGAGGCGATTACCAAGAGCGGGAAGCACTTCGAGTTCGAGGACGACAGCCGGACGCACTTCGCGGAGGTCGACGACTGGCGGCATGCCACCAACATCGTGGAGACCAATCGGCTGGTGGTGCGCGATGGCCTCACGGCGGCCATCCATGGCATGGGGCTCTACTACTTCGACCTGCCCGCCAGGGGTTGGTTCGGGAATCCGGACCAGACCGCGGAGACGACCTCGCTCTGGAACACCCTCAAGAACACCAGCACGGTGGCCTCGTCCGTGGTGAGCACGGGGAGCGCGTATTCGCCGCAGATCGCCGTCTTCGTGGATGAGCAGTCCGTGGCGCATTATCCGCTCGACGGGCTGGGGGGCGCCAAGGCCTTCCCATTCACGACGGCCAGCATGACGGGGCAGATTGAAGCGCTCTCCCGCGTCGGAGCACCAGCCCGGCACTACCTCCTCTCCGACCTCGCGACGCTCGATACGTCCAACCTCCGGCTGGCCATCTTCCTGGACGCCTACAAGCTGTCGGAGTCCGACAAGCAAATCATCCAGCAGAAGCTCGCGGGCAGCGGGCGCACGCTCCTCTACCTCTACGCGCCCGGGGTGATTGACGGCAGCGGCAACGCCGCGGACAGCAACGTCTCGAGCGCCCTGGGGATGCCGGTGTCGCGGCGAGCCACCACGTCGGCCTTCGCCGCCGCCTCGTACATCGATGGGCGTGAGTACCCCGACAATGGACTGGGAGCCCCTCTGTCGATGGGGAGCTTCGAGCTCCAATACCGCATCGACGTGGGCGCCACCGGGGGCGTGCTCTGTCCCAATGCCTCGGCAGTGAACTGCATCGACTCCCGCATGCTCTCCCGCTATGTGAACAGCGGAGAGGTGGCCTTCGCCGTCAAGCGGGTCTCGGACGGCTCCGGGAGCTACAAGGTCGGCTTCGCCGCGGTCCCCGGCCTGCCGACGTCGGTGCTGCGAGACGTGGCACGGGACGCGGGGGTCCACGTCTTCTCCTGCACCAGCGGTGGGAGTTGCGTGGACGCCGTCGTCGAGGCCTCCGACAACACCCTGATGTTGCACACCGTGGGGCCCCTCCCCACACTGAACATGCCGCTGGCCCGGAACGGCTGTGGCTTCAATGTCTCGGAGTGGGTCGGCATGACGACGTCCACCAGTCCCTCCCTGGCCCCTGTCTCCTGTCCGGGCAATCAGTGCCAGGTCAACGTGGGCGAGAGCCTGGACGTGCGCGTCTATCAACTGACGCCGTCGTGCTGAGGGTGCATTCGAGGGCCTGACCTCACGTCGACGCCGGGGGACGCGGCACACGCGCATCGTGCCGCGCCCCTCGCCCGGGTTCACCGCGTCGCGGTGGGACTTCAGAGTCGCTGGAGGAAGCGGAGCAGGTCCTGTTTCTGCGCGGGGCTGAGGGACTCGGGGAGCCCGCCTGGAGTCTCCGGCGGATGAACGGGCGGCAGGTTCAGGGGCGCCGTGAAGGCCAGGACGAACTGGCTGTAGATGTCGACGACGTCCTCGAGATTCTCGAGGCTGTTGTCGTGATAGTAGGGTGCCGTTCGCGCGACGCCGCGCAGCGTGGGGATGTCGAAGGCCTCGAAGTCCAGGGGGTTGCCGGTGACGAGCGCCCGGCCAGGGTCCGTGGAGAACCACTGAGGGAAGAGGTTGGGCCCGACGATGGGCGCTCCGTTCTCGTCCACCGCCGGAATAGGGTCATACGGCTCTCCGCTGGCCGTCACGGGGTTGGGCGGAAGGTCCGTCACCTGCTGCTGGCGCGTGCCGTCCGTATAGAAGCGGAACCGATAGCGCGGCAGCTCGATGCTCGCGTTGTACAGCGTGGGGAACTGGCCAATCTGTCCCAGGTAGGAGAAGCCCGAGAACCCGATGTTCAGGATGTCTGGCGTCGAGCGCTGGCCCTGTACGGGCACGGGCCCCACGCCGGGGACATGGGTGAACAACACGTTGCCATCGGCCTTCGTCACCGGGAACTGGGAGGCGACCTCTCGCATCGCCGGGGTTGAAATCCGGCTCAGCGTCGCACCGCCGTGGCAGGGCTCGCAGCCGACCTTGAAGACCTCGCGCCCCCGGCGCTCCTCGGGCGTGAGCCACATGAAGTCCTCGGGGAGGGGAATCCGAGCGAGCGGAACCCCCGCGTTGCTCAAGTCGGCGACGAACCGCGCGCGGGCCGACGTGAACTCTCCGCGTTGGAAGTCCGCCACCTGGCGCAGCTGGGAGCGCGGCACGGCGGCTCCCTCGCTGTGGCTGGTGATGGCGGCCTGGGCCTGGTCCTCCAGGTTCGACTCGCGGCCGTCCAGTTGGAAGAAGGGGCCGGAGATGGCGATGTCCTGGATGCTCGGCACGCCTCGCCAGACGGCAATCTTCCGGTCGGTGGGGGTGACGATGTGTCCCTGGGTGTCGATGACGTCCATGTTGGCGGGCAGGGGAAGGACGACGCGGACGAGCCCTCTCTTCAGATGTTCGTACGTGGGGACCGCCGCGTTCGGGTCATCCGCATCGATGCGGTTGAACAGCGGGTCCGTTGGATTCGAGGCGAGCCGGGCCTGGACGTTCTCGGGCCGCAGGGCCGTGCTGTCCTCGAAGACATGGCAGGTGGCGCAAGAGCGCCCGTTGGTGTTCGGGAAGGCCTCGCTGAACAGCTTCCTTCCGCGGGGGTCGTGGTGCAGGGCGGCCTGGGCCTCGGCCGTCTGGGAGATGGGATTCACATCGCCGTCGACTTCGTCCTGCTCCGGGGCCGCCGGGGTGCAATGCGTCAGTCCGCCGAGTGCGAAGGCACCGGCGAGACACGCGACAAAACGCGTGGGAACCATGGGAATGTCTCCGGGGTGTGGGGCTTCCCACGAAACACCGGTGACGTTCGCAAGTGTCACCCGGTTGTTGTCGTCCGTCGCCGCGCACAAAAACAAACCGGGGGCCCCTCGTGAGAGGAAACCCCCGGTCCGGTGCGTCGGTGTGTCAGGAATTAAAGGCGCGTCTCACCGTCGAGGGCCGCGGGGCAGGTGGAGGGCAGCGTGAAGCCGTTGGTCGGCGTGGTGCTGGTCGGGCCGCCGGAGACCGCGTTGTAGCCCAGGCCGTAGGCGGCGAACGCCTTCCACAGCCGGCACACGTCCTCGCCACCGTGCAGGGTGGCGGCCGCGTTGATGATGCCGTCACGCACCTGGGTGAAGGTGGGGCTGCAGGCCGTGCGCTTCAGGCCCTCCGTGAAGTACAGCATCATGCGCTGGTTACCGGCGTTGCCAGTGGCGTTGTACAGGTTGGCGTCGAAGCCCCACTGCGTCACCAGGGCCCAGTAGGCCTCCCACATCGCCTGGGCGAAGACGGAGCCCACGCCGTGCGGAACGGCCATGCCGTTGATGCTCGCGTACGTCCAGGTGTTGCGCGTGGCGTCCAGCGTGTATGGCTGCGTGCGGATGCCGTTGCCGTCGGGGGCCTGGTTCAGCGCGTAGGTGCCCACGCCGCGAATCTTGTTCGCCGTGTCGCCGACGCGCGCCGTGTAGAACAGCGAGAGGAAGTCGCTGATGCCCTCGCCCGGCTGCTGCCGGTTGCTGAGGCACGACACGTTGCTGGGGCCACCGACGAGGCGGTTGGAGATGCCATGGCCGAACTCGTGGACGATGATGCCGCTGTCCAGGTCGCCGTCCTTGTCCGGGTTCGGCGCCGTCCAGACGTACATCTGCATGCGCGGGCGGCTGCCGTCCGCGGGCGTGGAGAAGTTGGCGTTGTTGGTGCCGCCGCCGTCCTGCGCCTCGGCCTGGACGTAGTCGTTACCCGCGCCGCCGCGGCCGTAGTTGTTCTGCTGGAAGTTGCCGGCCACTTCGTTGAAGCCGTACTGGTACTGCACGTCGTGGATGATGTTGTTCCAGTAGAACAGGTTGGTGACGGCCGCCGAGATGTACGTGGACGGGGCGCCAGCGAGGTTGATGGTGAAGACGCAGTTGAGCGCCGCGCCGCAAGCGGGCTGGGTCGCGGGCGGGGCGTTGTTGGCGTCGCGGTCCTCGTACGCGTGGACGTTGTTGCCGCGCGTCGTCGTGTACTCCGCGCCAGCGACCCCGTTGGTGTCGTGCCAGCCGTAGGGTGAAGCGGTGGTGTTGGCGGGGTTGGTCACCGTCACACGGCCATCCGCGAAGGGCAGCGGCGTGGTGTGATTGGGGCTCTCCACGGGCACCGGATAGACCTTGTAGGAATCCGCGGCCACCCAGTCAAAGCGCGTCAACACCTCGCCCGTGCCGGCGTCCACCGTCACGTCGTAGTCGTGCTGCGAGTCCAGGGTGTAGACCTGGAAGTGCCACACCAGCCGCGCCTCGCCACGGCGCATGGGCAGCACGGCCAGCTCCGCGACGATGGGCTCGCGCGACAGGCCGTCCACTTCCACGCCCGTGCGGCGCTTCACACCGGACTCGGGCTTCAGCGAACGGGGGGCGGTCGGCAGGCGCACACCCAGGTGCCGGGCCAGGCCCGCGACGGCCTCGCCAGCGCTCAGGCGCGGCTCCACGCCAGCGATGGCGTTCTCGATGGAGGGCAGGAAGTCGCTGTGGACGCCCAGGACGCTGCCGTCCTTGCCGATGTTGATCTGCAGCTGCGCGTTGTAGACGGGCAGGCCCTTGAACGTCTGGCGCAGGTGCAGGTGCGTGGCGCCGCTGACCTCCGAGAAGACGCGGTCGGTGACTTCGAGGTTCGCCAGGTCATGGAGCCCCAGGCCGAGCGCCTCGTGGTGCTTCTGGACGAAGTCCAGCGCGATGGCCATCGGGTCACCGCTGCTGGGGCCGGAGAGCGCGCCCACGGGGTTGGTGAGCGAGCGGACCAGGCCGTTCGTCTCGTCCACTTCCACCAGCAGATCCGGGATGCTCTGGCGCAGCGCCGCGACGTGCGCCTTCTGGGCCGTCGAGAAGCCGAACCGCGCCTGCGCATTGTAGGCGGCGCGGGCATCGAAGTTCCGCTCGCCTTCGTGAGACTCCGGCGCCACTGCCAGCGCCGTGGACCCCGTGAGGGTCGCCGTGAAAACCACCGCCTGGAACAGCCGCCTTCGGTATGCACCTACGGACATGTCGTGCTCCTGCGCTGCGGGTCAGCCGCCCATTGCGGGGCGGTACTGGGCGTGCGAGGAAACACGTATTCTCCGTATAATGCAAATGATCCGAAATATACGAAAAATATGATTTAAATGTAGTTGTGATAGGGCGGCGCGGACCCCTGTGCGCGGGTGCGGGATGACCTCCAGAGGAGGGCTTCTGGAGGCTCGGAGTGGGGGGCGCCGCGAGCGAGACTTTCTCTGGGATGAGAGGCGTTTCATTCCGGTGGGTCTGGGGTGATTCCTACCAGTCGGGTGCCAGAAGTGAGTTCATGGCGGGCTGTGTCAGTTTCACGGGTGCATGAGGACCCTGGCTGGCATGAACAGCCGGAGCCGAACTTCTCGGCTCGCTGGTACGGCGTTCCGGGATGAGACTTGGGGGCTCCGTTGGAGTCGCGCTGTCTTGGTTGTTTGGATTCATGTGTATCTGAATGGCGTTATTGGGTTCGCTCGGAATGCGGCGACGTTGCCTGCGTCTGGGGGCGGGACGTGGGCTCCCTCGCCTTCCGAGCCGGCGGGTGGCTTGGGCCCGGTCATGCCGCGGG
>NZ_JABUMQ010000600.1:0-2483 GCF_013336645.1 Myxococcus sp. CA039A
GGGAGGGGAGGAGCGGGAAGTGAGGCCGTTGTCCCCGTGCTCCGAGGCACCCATGTTCGCCGCTGAATCTTTCCTCCAAGGGAGGCGGACCGACATGGACACCAGTTACAAACGTGAACCCGCGACAGGTGACAGAAGCAAGGCCGCCTCGGCGGCCTGGGGACCGCCATTCGTCCTGGGGCTCTTGATGGCCGTCCTCGGCTTCGTCGCGCTGGGGGCCTCATTCCTCACGAGCCTGGTCTCCGTCATCCTCTTCGGCGCGTTGCTGGCCGGAACAGGCATCGCGGAGATTGTCTCCTCGTTCCGTGTCCGCAAGGCCGGCGGGCCCTTCTGGCTCTACCTGCTGAGCGGCGTGCTCTCCACCGTGGTGGGCTTCTTCGTGCTCGTGTATCCGGCGGCGGGCCTGGGGGCGCTGACACTCCTGCTTGCTGGCTACTTCTTCGCCAGCGGCCTCTTCCACGTGGTGACCTCGCTGATGGACCGGTATCCGCAGTGGGGCTGGGACTGCGCCTATGGCGCCATCTCCATCGCCCTGGGTGTCATTGTCATGGCGCAGTGGCCGGTCTCCGCCGTGTGGTTGGTGGGTACCCTGGTGGGTATCTCCATCCTCATGCGTGGCATCGCGCTCATGGCCGGCTCGCTGGAGCTGCGCCGAGGCCTGCGTCGCATCGCCACGTAAGCGGGCGCTCGCGGAACGAACGAGGGGCACGGCGACCAGGAGTCCCCGTGCCCTTCCTCGTGGGCAGGCGGCGTCGCGCGCGTCACCCCGTCACGCCTCGGTGCGGGCACGGTGAACTGAAAGGCACCGTGCCGAGCGCAGCTCCCTAGGAAGCGGCGTAGCGGTCCGAACCACCCTCATCGGTCGGCTGTCGCGTCGTCGCGTCAGCCGTGGTGCTGGGCGAGGCCAACCGGCCGGTGAGGATGCGCAGCAGTCGCTCCGGATCCACGGGCTTGGGCAGGAAGGCCTCGGCCCCCGCGTCGAGCGCTCTCTGGCGAACGTGCGGACGATTCAAGCCGCTCATCACCACCACGCGCGTGCTTCGCGTGAGGGGATGTTGCTTCAGACCTTCGCACAAGCGCAGCCCGTCCACCCAGTGCAGCACGACATCGAGGATGATGGCCGTGGGTGGCCGTCGCGCCACGGCGCAGAACAGCGCCAGCTCGTCCGCGAACGACACCACCTTGGCGCCCGTGCTCTCCAGCAGCGCCGTCAGCGCCTCACGCGCGTCTGGGTCATCGTCCACGACGTAGTACAAGTCGGGCTCCAACTCCGGCACCGCCATGGGCACGGGCTCCATCGTCGTGCGCAGCCAGGAGCCCACCACCTCACGCAGGCCCGCCCAGCGCATCGCCCCCAACAGGGCCAGCGGCGTGGGAGCACTCAGGCCCAGCACTCCACCCCCGTAGACACCGGACGACGTGCGCCGTCCCTTCGCCGCGACGAAGGCCCCAGGCGCTCGCTTCCCGGCGCGCCGCAGCCACGACGCCGCGCGGGCTCCGGCCGCCGCGTCCTCCATCAGCTCGCACAGGCCCTCGCGGACGTAGCGACGCTCCAGGGCCGAGCCATCCAGCCCACCATCCAGCAGCGCCACCGCCGCCCGGCTGCATGAGGCCAGCGTCTCCGACAGCCCCACCTGGAGCGGATGTCCGAACGCGGCGGGGCCCACGGCGATCTGTCCCGGCGCCACCAGCGTGCGCCCCGGCCCGTAGGGCAACCGGGTCGGCTCCAGCGCGGCCAGCTCGAACCCTTCCTCCAGCAGTCCATCGCGCGCGGCCATCATCAGCGCCTGGCACAGGTCGGCCGGCGTCACCGAGGGGCCAAAGGCCAGCGCATAGACGGAGTCCGCGCCCGGCAGGAGGAACAGCCCATCCACCGTGGGAAGCGGCGCCACCCACAGCCGTGCGACGGGGGCGATCTCCAGCCGCGGCGAGGCATGCCGCAGCCGTGCCTGCACGGCCGCCACCGTGGGCGCGGGGCGGAAGCCCGGGAAGAACGCGTCACCCATCATCGGCCCCGCGCCACCGGCCAGGGCCACCGCATGGAAGCGCTCTCCGCCTCCCTGCGCTCGGACCACCAGCGGCCCGGCGCCTCGCACGGACGCGGGCGCATCCGGGGCCGCGGGTTGACGCTCCACCCGGTCCACGTGCCGCTCGAGGAAACGTGCGCCCTGGGCGCTGGCCGCCGTGGCCAGCACATCACGCACCTGGGCCAGTCCTCCTTCTCCATGGGGCCAGCCGTCCACCACCCAGAGGCCACCGGGGGAGGCGGTCAGCAGCTCGCGACGTCCCTCGGCGATGATCTCCACGCCCCGCAGTTCGTGGGCGCGCCACTCGGTGGGGATGCGACAGCCCAGCGCGGCCAGGCGAGAGCGACACTCGGGTGTCAGCACCGCGGGAGGCGCGGTGCGCTCGGACAGTCCCCCGGAGTAGACGCGCACATCGAGCGTCAGCCCCCGTGCCCTGCCGTTGAAGAGCAGCGAGGC
>NZ_JABUMQ010000601.1:0-2435 GCF_013336645.1 Myxococcus sp. CA039A
GGCCCGGACGCTGGGCCTGGGCGGGCACCGGCGTGGGCGGTGAAGCCGGAGGCGGCGCGGCGGCTCCCGTGGGAGCCCCCTTCTGCGCGAAGGCGGCCGAGCCGGGAATCGGGCGGGCATCGCCGGGCTTCGCGTCGAAGTTGTCCCACTTCGAGTCGGACGTGCCGCTGATGCCGGAGAAGCGCAGCGCGAAGTCGTCCGGGTTGGACGCCTGCCGGTGGGCCTCCTCGTATGTGACGAGCCCCTGTCGCACCAGGCTCATCAACGACTGGTCGAAGGTCTGCATGCCGTAGGAGTCAGTGCCCTGGGCGATGGCGTCGTGAATCTCCTTCGTCCGGTCCTTGTCCTCGATGAGCTCGCGCACGCGCGCGGTGACGCGCAGCACCTCCACCGCGGCCACGCGGCCCTTGCCGTCCGCGCGCGGCACCAGACGCTGGCTGACCACGCCCTTGAGCACGCTCGCGAGCTGGATGCGCACCTGCTTCTGCTGGTGTGGAGGGAAGGCGGAGACAATGCGGTTGACCGTCTCGGTCGCGTCCAGCGTGTGCAGCGTCGACATGACGAGGTGGCCCGTCTCCGCCGCGTGCAGCGCCGTCTCGATGGTCTCGTGATCTCTCATTTCGCCCACGAGGATGACGTCCGGATCCTGTCGCAGCGCGCTCTTGAGCGCCTGCGCGAAGCTCATCGTGTCCACGCCCACTTCGCGCTGATTCACGATGGAGCGCTTGTCCCGGATGAGGAACTCGATGGGGTCCTCAATCGTCATGATGTGGCTGGTCTCGTTGGCGTTGATGTGGTCGATCATCGCCGCCAACGTCGTGGACTTGCCGGAGCCCGTCGTCCCCGTCACCAGGACCAGACCTCGCTCCTCACCACAAATCTTCGCCAGCACCTGCGGCAGCAGCAGGTCCTGCATGGTCATCACCTTGAACGGGATGACACGCAGCACCGCGCCCACCGTGCCGCGCTGCTGGAAGACGTTCACGCGGAAGCGGCCCAGGCCCGGCACGCCGTACGCCAGGTCCACCTCGTTGCTCGACTTGAACTTCTCCTTCTGGAACTCGTTCATGATGCCGAAGGCCATGCGCGCCACCTCCTCCGGAGGGAGGCGACGACCGTCCTTCAACGGCACCAGCGAGCCATCCACCCGGAACATGGGAGGCAGGCCTGCCTTGAGATGAATGTCGGAGGCACCGCCGCGCAGGGCGATCTGGAGAATCTCATTCAGTTCCATGGGCGCCTGGAATCGTAGCAGACGCCCCCGCGCCGAAGCGACCGAGGGAAATGGTGAGTCCCGGAAAACACCACGGCGGAGACCCTCGTGAGAGAGCCTCCGCCGCGGGAGACAACCGAGCAACCAACCTGAGCGGTTAGCGCTTGGAGAACTGGAACCGGCGACGCGCGCCCGGCTGACCGTACTTCTTGCGCTCGACCGCGCGAGCATCGCGGGTGAGGAAGCCGGCCTTCTTCAGCGCCGGACGGAACTCCGGGTTGAAGGCGCACAGGGCGCGAGCGATGCCGTGACGGATGGCACCGGCCTGACCGGAGAGACCGCCGCCGCGAACGTTCACGGTGACGTCGAGCTTCCCCTTCTGCTCGAGGATCTCGAGAGGCTGATTGAGCACCATCTTCGAGGTCTCACGACCGAAGTAGTCGTTGATCTCCCGACCGTTGATGGTGACCTGACCCGTGCCGGGACGGAGCCACACGCGGGCGGTGGCTTCCTTGCGGCGGCCGGTGGCGTAGAAACCGAGCTCTTGGTGAATGGGCATGGACGTTGTCTCCCTTACGCCTCGACCGCGAACGCGGCCGGCTTCTGGGCGGCGTGCGGGTGGGTGTCACCTGCGTAGACCTTCAGCTTCGTCATCATCTGCCGACCGAGCGCGTTGCGGGGCAACATGCGGCGCACGGCGTTGAGGATGACGTCCTCGGGGTGACGCTGGCGGAGCTTCTCCAGGTTGGTGATCTTCAAACCACCGGGGAAACCCGCACGGGAGTGCCGGTAGTAGAGCTTGTCCTGCTCCTTCGTTCCCGTCACCTTCACCTTTTCGGCGTTGATGACGATGACGTGGTCGCCCGTATCGATGGACGGCGTGTAGATGGCCTTGTGCTTACCCTTGAGCAGGGTGGCAATCTGGCTCGCCGCGCGGCCCAGCACCTTGTCGGACACGTCGATGACGTGCCACTGGCGCTTGATGTCCCCAGCCTTCGCGCTGTAGGTCTTCTGCGACATTTCTTGCACTCCAAACTTCTCGCGGCCGCCAGGTGCATGCCGGGGAACCGCTGAACGTGCCTAACCAACCGCAGGTCCGCCGTCGAAACTCCACGGAGGCCTGGAAAGGCCGACCCTCCTAGTCGGCATGGGGGATCAAGTCAAGGTTGGTGGGGCCTCGCCCCTGGAAAGCCTGTCTGCCGCCCCCACCCCACCCTACCGC
>NZ_JABUMQ010000602.1:0-2345 GCF_013336645.1 Myxococcus sp. CA039A
CCCCCGAAGTCCGCCCCTCCGAAGCGCGCGGCGGCCCCGCGCGTGCGAATCATCTCCGGCAGCACGAACAAGTCCCAGGCCGAGCTCAAGAAGGAGTGGAAGGAGTCCGTTGCGGTGTTCAAGACGCTCCAGGAGTTCCGCTCCTGCGACGACCTGGGTTTCCTGTGCCAGCAGCGGGACGACCTGAAGGAGCTGGTGGAGGCCTCCGAGGGAGAGGTGGACCCCGAGCTCCTCGGGAAGGTGAAGCGGCTCAAGAAGGCCGCGCAGCGACAGCTGGACAAAGTGGGGCAGTGAGGACGCTGATTCGTTCCCCGAGCGTCCAGGAGTCATGGAGTTGACCGGAAGTCCCGGGCGGGAAAGCCTTCAGGGATGAGCCTCCCCCTGATTGCCGGCGTGTTCCTGGTGGTGCTGGCCCTCGGCTATCGTTTCTACGGGGGCTTCATCGCCCGGCAGTTCCGGTTGGACGGTGAGGCCCAGACGCCCGCGCACGCGAAGAACGACGGCGTGGACTTCGTGCCGACGAAGCCCTTCTACCTGTTGGGTCAGCACTTCAGCGCGATTGCCGCGGCGGGTCCCATCGCGGGTCCCATCCTCGCGGCGCAGCAGTTCGGCTGGTTGCCGGCGCTGTTGTGGATTGCCGTGGGCGCGGTGTTCATCGGGGCGATGCATGACTTCGCCACGCTGGTGGCCAGCGTGCGCCACGGGGCCGTCTCCATCGCGGAGGTGGTGCGCACCCACCTGGGGGCAACGGCGGGGTTGGCGATGCTGGCCTTCATCTGGGTGGCGCTCGTCTACGTCATCGTCGCCTTCACGGACGCCACGGCCGCGACGTTCGTCAGCGGCGACGCGGAGCTGGAGGGGCTCACCTTCCGCTTCAACCCGGGCGGCGCGGTGGCCTTCGCGTCGATTGCATACCTGGCGCTGGCGGTGGTGATGGGGTTGGTGGACCGGTACCTGAAGCCGCCGCTGTGGCTGCAGACGCTCATCTTCGTGCCGGCGACGCTGGGGGTCGTGTACCTGGGCACGCGCTTCTCCACGCTGCTGGTGCTGGATGCGCGGGGCTGGGCGGCGCTCATCCTCGCGTACTGCTTCGTCGCGTCGCTCACGCCGGTGTGGGTGCTCCTGCAGCCGCGCGGTTATCTGGGCGGCTTCGTGCTCTACGCGGCGCTGGCGGTGGGCGTGGTGGGCATCTTCTACGGCGGGTTGAGCGGGGAGCTGTCGATTCAGCAGCCGGCCTTCGCGGGCTTCAACGTGCCGGGGGCGGGAGGCGCGCTGTTTCCCTTCCTCTTCGTCACCATCGCCTGCGGAGCGTGTTCGGGGTTCCACGGGCTGGTGTGCTCGGGCACCACGTCGAAGCAGATAGACAAGGAGCCGCACTGCAAGCCGGTGGGCTACGGGGCGATGTTGCTGGAGGGCTTCGTGGCGGTCATCGCGCTGGCGACGGTGATGATTGCCACGAAGGGGGAGCTGACGGGCAAGGCGCCGGGCGCGGTGTACGGCGCGGGGCTGGGACGCCTACTCGTCACGGTGCTGGGCAAGGAGCACCTCGTCTTCGCCACGACGTTCGGCGCCATGGCCTTCTCCACGTTCGTGTTCGACACGCTGGACGTGTCCACGCGGCTGGGGCGCTACATCCTCCAGGAGCTGACGGGGCGGAAGGGCCGGGTGTCGGCGATGGTGGCCACGGCGGTGACGTGTGGGGTGCCGCTGGCCTTCGTGCTGCTGGCGGGCACGGGGGCGTGGCGCTCGTTCTGGACGTTGTTCGGCACGTCCAATCAGTTGCTCGCCTCGCTGTCCCTGCTGGGCGTCTGTGTGTGGCTCAAGAGCACGAGCCGGCCGTATGTGTACGCGCTGGTGCCCATGTTGTTCGTGGGGGCCGTGACGCTCACCAGCCTGGTGCTCCTGGTGCGCGAGGCGCTGCAGCCGGCCAGCTCCGCCGTCTCCCGGGTGAACGGGGTGGTGGCGGTGGTGTTGCTGGCGTTGGCCCTGTCTCTCTTCACCGCGGGGGCGCGTGCGCTGCGCTCCCGGCGAGCACCTCCGGCCACCGCGCCCGCGGTCTGATTCAGCCTCCAGGTTCGCCATGCTCCGCTACGCCGTCGCCATCTTCACCAGTGCCTTCCTTCTGTTTGGTGTGCAGCCCCTGGCGGGGCGGTATGCGTTGCCGTGGTACGGCGGCACGCCCGGCGTCTGGACCGCATGCATGCTGTTCTTCCAGGCGGCGCTGCTGGGAGGGTATGCGTATGCGCACGGGCTCGCCTCGCGGCTGACGCCACGGACGCAGGCGAAGGTGCACCTGGGCGTCCTGGCGGTGGCGGTGGCGGTGCTGGGGGCGCGGGCCTTGTGGG
>NZ_JABUMQ010000603.1:0-2340 GCF_013336645.1 Myxococcus sp. CA039A
TTTCCCGGCCGCAAGCCGCCGCTCCTCAAGCTGCTGCACTGTCCAGTGCTTTGGCTGCCACGCCATGGACGCCCCCCTCCATGGCATAACCCTCAGCCCCTAACCCGACTTCCCTGAAGGGGTTTAGAGGCAGTGGAAGCGCTTCATGGTGGGGTCGCAGGCGCACCACAACAGGAAGTCGCCATCGCAGCAGTCCACCCGCCTGATGCAGCGTTTCCCCTCGTAGGTGGAGCACTGGGGCAGGTCACCCGGACAGGTGACGAGCTCCTGGGAGGACTCCTGCGTGGGCTCCTGGGAGAGCGGCTCGCCGCCCTCTTCCGCCAGAGACCCGCCGCATCCCAGCCACGAGACACTGAACAGCGCCACGCACAGCACGAAGACACGCTTCATGGGCTTCCCTCGGTTCGCTTCGGATGGAGCGCCGGGAATCGGTCGCTCCCCGAGAGGGACTGTGGCATGTGCACTGTGAGTGCGTCAGGAATTGGCCCGCACCGGCAACTGTCAAGTCATGCCAGCAGCGAGGCCAGTCCAATCATGCCGGCGATGAGGAAGAAGAGGGACTCGCCAGCGATGAGACCGCCGCCCACCAGGGACATGGTGCTCATGTCCTCGGGGAGCGCTTCGCCCTGGCCAGGGCTGCCCGCTGCGACGGGGCCGCGCTTCTTCGTCACCGTGTTCCACACGGACGCGATGATGCCGCCCGCGCCGAACCACAGTGCCGCCGGGAAGGACACGAAGGCGCCGAAGGACGACGCGTAGGGGCTGGCCAGCACCAACGAGTCCATGGTCCAGCCCACCGCGAAGCCCGCGCGCGAGCTCTTGATGTAGCTCTGATAGCCCTGGTGACCCTGGAGCAGCTTGCGCAGCACCTGGATGCCGAAGCCGAGCCCCAGGCCGAAGAACATCGCCTGAATCTTGGCGTCCGACAGCGAGCCCAGGTCCCGGATGGCGCCCACCAGCTTGTAGGTCATGGCGGAGCCCCACTGGCCCACCGGGGCATTGGGGTTGTCGAGCTGGTTGATGGTCAGCGCGGGGTAGGCCGTCATGAAGACCTTCGCCAGACCCACGCACAAGAGCGCGCCCATGATGACGCCCATCACCTGGTAGCGGAACTGGATGACGCGGTTGGTGCCCAGGCGCCAGCCGGTGGAGCGGTCCTGCTGCATGTCGCAGCCCACGGACGTGGAGATGAGCAGGATGGTCGCCGCCATCAACCCCACCAGCGGGTTCTTCAGGCCCATCAACGACATCAACATGATGGAGATGACGAACGCGCTGGAGATGGGGTTCTGGTCGGTGATGCCGTAGGAGATGCCGTTGATGAGCACGAACAGGAGCGCCAGGGCCAGGCCGAAGGCGAGCCAGCCCAGGGGCTGCCCCAGCACGAGGGTGCCCACCAGCAGCGTCGCCGCGCCCCAGCCCACCACCCAGGCCAGCAGTCGGGGCATGTTGACCTTCTTCCACGCCGGCTCCTCGCCCTCCGCGACAGTGGCCCGGGCGCGCACGCGCGCGACGGCCTGGACCGCGAGCAGCGAGAGGTCCACCGCCGCCGCGCCGCAAATCATCGCCAGACCGATGAGGAAGCCCACCTTGCGGAACGGGTCTGTCGCGCCCAGCCAGCCCAGCTCGCGCAGATAGGGCAGTTGCCACGCGCCAATGACGGCCATCAGCACCGCGGGCACGGTGATGCGACTGCCGACAATCATGCCCGCGCCCAGCGTGGCGGCGCTCGTTCCGATGGCGGCGACGACGGCGATCTTCTCCGTCATCCACGCGGCGATGGCCCCCAGCAGCGTGCCACCGCCCAGCTTGGAGATGGACGCCTTGAGCAGCCGCTTGTCCGTCAGCGCGCGCAGGATGTTGGCCACCGCGAAGCCCGACGGATAGTCGAGCTGGAGCCGGTCCACGAGCAGCGGCGTGTAGAGCATGCCCACGCCCACCGCGAACATGCCCACGCAGCCCACGAAGAGCATCAGGTGCCAGGCGGGGGGCATCTCCATGCCCAGCCACACCATGGCCTGGATGAGCACGGACATGGCGCACAGCGAGGCCACCGACGCGGCCATCGTCTGCATGTAGTTGGCGCCGTGCTTGCCCTCCGAGCCGTAGCCGTACGTGACGGCGCTGCCGAGGATGCCCGCCAGCACCTGCCCGCCGACGAAGAAGCCCACGCTGAAGTTCATGTACGACGCGGCGATGCCACCCAGGGGCCCGAGGATGAAGAGGGCCACGGCGCTCAACAGCAGGTGGTATTTCCAGGACCCCACCGGCGGCAGCCAGCCCAGGCGCGGCTGGACCTGCTCGGGGGCGTCGGACAGCGAGGACGGGGAGGGCTCCGGG
>NZ_JABUMQ010000604.1:0-2273 GCF_013336645.1 Myxococcus sp. CA039A
CCTACGGGGCGGGCGCCACCGTGGGCTTCGATGCGGGCGCCAGCGCCTTCTGTGCGGGGGCGGGGGCCGGAGCCGCGACGGGCTTGGGCTCCTCGGGCTCGGGAGGCATCTCCACGCTCTTTCCGCGCTCCTGGGCGATGCGCCGGTACCAGCTGTCCGGGTACTTGGGGTGGTTCACCTTGCCCTGCTCGTCGCGGACGTTGCCGTCGATGTACTTCACCAGCAGCGTCTCCCCGAGCTTCTTCCAGCGCGCGTGGACCTTCTCCCCCTGCTGCACCGAGTAGGTGGTGAGGTACTGCCGCGCCTCTTCCGGGCTGCGCTTGTAGTGCTCCAGCGCCGTCTTCTCGATGTCGGCCTGGTCCGCGAGGAACTGTCCCTCCAGCGCGCCCTGCTCCTTGTGCACGTCCACGGAGATGTCGCTCCAGCGCGCATACGCCTGGTTGGACACCCAGTTGAAGACCCAGAAGGACGAGTCCCAGGAGAACGCCCCACGGCTGGCCACGCCCTGGGAGAAGTTCCTCGGCACCTGCCGGATGCCCGCGTACATCGGCGTGTAGACCGTCATGGACGTGTCATCCACGCCGAACCAGAGCACCCCGCCGATGGGCGCCGGCATGGAGGCGCGCATCTGCGCGACGAAGGAGAAGCCCGTCTGCTGCGTGGAGATGGCGCGCTCGTGGACGTACTTCTTACCGTCCACCTCCCACGTCATCGGCCGCCAGCGGTAGGGCGCCGCGTAGGGGCCCGCGCCCACGTCCTTGGACATGTCGAGCGGCGTGTTGTCGAAGTGGTCCCGCATCAGCGACATCACGTCCTGTACGGACAGCTTCTTGTCCGGCTTGACCCACAGGGGCAGCCGCTTGGCCGGCGCGGAGCCATCCGCGTACTCCGGACCGTAGTTCTTCGACGGCGCCGCGCGCCGGAAGATGCTCCACACCCGCGCCTCGGAGAAGCGCTGCCCGCCGAAGTCGAGCGGGTTGTACGTCTGCGCGAAGCTGAAGTCCTTGTCCGCGCCCTTGAACCAGCCCTTCTCGCGCGCGAAGGAGACGACGTCCGGCGAGAACAGCACGTTGTCCGGGTCGTTCATCGGGAACTGCTCGATGCGCGCCTGGTTGGCGTGCGCGGTGATGTGCCCTTCCGGCAGCCGACGGGCCACCCACACCGCGCCCTTCTGACCGGCGCCCTTGCCAATCAGCTCCAGCAGCCACGCCTCCTTTGGGTCGGCGATGGAGAAGGACTCACCGGTGGACGCGTAGCCATGCTCGGCCACCAGCTTCGTCATCACCGTGATGGCCTCGCGGGCCGTCTTGGAGCGCTCCAGCGCGATGTAGATGAGCGAGCCGTAGTCGACGATGCCCGCCGGCCCCTCCAGCTCCTTGCGGCCAGAGAAGGTGGACTCGCCGATGGACAGCTGGTGCTCGTTCATGTTGCCGACGACGGAGTACGTCACCGGCGCTTCGGGGATGCGCCCCAGGTGCTTGCCTGTGTCCCACTCGATGATGTCGCGCATGGCGCCCGCGGCGTGGCGGCGCGCGGGCGTGTAGTACAGCTCGCCGTACAGCTCGTGCGCGTCCGCGGCGTAGGTCATCAGGGTGGCGCCGTCCGCCGTGGCACCCTTGTTGACCAGCATGCTGGTACACGCGAGCACGGGCGGAGCAACCAGCGCGGCCGAGACGGGCAGCGCGGTGAGCAGTCGGGGCAGTCGTCGGTTCATGGCGGCGGATGCTCTACCAGCCGGGTTCCAGATACAAACCTCACGTGCACCGCGCCTGGCCGCTCCCCCGGCGCGAAGCCGGACTCGCGTTCCTCGACAGGGCCACCGCCCGGGCCACGAGGTAGACCCGGGCGGCGACCCCACTCCCCAGTGAATGGATGCGTCGTGTCAGTTGTTCGTGGCGACCACCTCCTTTCCTTCGGGAGGCGGAGGCACCTGCTCGACCTTCAAGGTGGTGGGCCCGCTCAGCGTCAGGTGCGGCTTGAGCTTGAGGAACTTCTTGCGCCCGAAGCCCTTCACCCGCACCAGCTCCTCCACGCGCTGGAAGGGGCGCTTGCCCCGGTGCTGGATGATGCGCTGCGCCGCCGAGTCACCGACCCCCGGCAGCAAGTCGAGTTCCGCGGCCGTCGCTTCGTTGAGGTTCACCACGCCCGAGTACTGGGTGCGCAGCCGCGCCGCGTCCGCCACGCCGGGCTTCCCCACCAGGAGCACCAGCGCCAGCAGTCCCCACGCGGCTCTCACGAGTGGCCCCCCACCGGCGCCGCGTCCAGCCCCACCT
>NZ_JABUMQ010000605.1:0-2255 GCF_013336645.1 Myxococcus sp. CA039A
GGCATGAAAGGATGCGCCCCGTCCATGCCAGGATTACAGCCTGGAGACGGCGTCATGCGTGAGGTGGCCCTTGGGTGATGAGGTCAGTCGGAGAGCGGCGCTGAAGGTGCTCGCGGTGGCGGGGGCCACGTCGGCCGCGAGCTGCTCTCGGAGCACGGGAAAGTCATCAGAGGAGCAGGGGATGAGTCAGCAGCAGGGAAGTGAGCAACCCGCCGTCATCGGCCTGAGCCCGCTCAGGGGGATGCCCTGGCCCACGCCAGACCCGTTCCTGTTCTGCGTGCACCACGTGGACGCCTACCCGGCGGGCAACGAGCGGATGGGGCCCACCGCGTCGCTGGCGGGCCGGCAGCTCGGCCAGGACTTCGACGGTCGGGACGGCTGGAACATGTACCACGGCACCGTGGTGCCCGGCTTCCCGCAGCATCCGCACCGGGGCTTCGAGACCGTGACGGTCGTCCGCAGCGGGCTGTTGGACCACTCGGACTCGCTGGGCGCGGCGGCGCGGTTCGGCGGCGGGGACGTGCAGTGGCTCACCGCGGGCAGCGGCGTGCTGCACTCGGAGATGTTCCCGCTCTTGAAGAAGGACCAGCCCAATCCGGTGGAGTTGTTCCAGATCTGGCTCAACCTGCCGAGCGCGGACAAGCTGGTGACGCCGCACTTCTCCATGCTGTGGGACCACGTCATCCCCCGGCACGTCGCGAGGGATGAAGCGGGGCGCACCACCGAGGTCACCGTCGTCGCCGGAACGCTGGGCGACGTGAAGGCCCCGCCGCCGCCGCCGAAGTCCTGGGCCGCGCGGGCGGACTCGGACGTGGCCATCTGGACGCTCAAGCTGGCGCCGGGGGCGCGCTGGACGCTGCCCGCCGCCGCGCGTGGGAGCAATCGCTTCCTGTACTTCTTCAAGGGCTCCGCGCTGAAGGTGGGAGGCCGCGCCATCCCCGCATCACACGTCCTCCAGTTGCGCCCCGACGTGGACGCGGTGCTGGAGAACGGCCCCGACGAGGCGGAGTTGCTGATGCTCCAGGGCCGGCCCATCAACGAGCCCGTGGTGCAGCACGGCCCCTTCGTCATGAACTCCCGCCAGGAGATCCAACAGGCGTTCAGCGACTACCAGCGCACGGGCTTCGGCGGCTGGCCCTGGAAGAGTGACGACCCGGTGCACGCCCGGGAGGAAGGGCGCTTCGCGCGCCACGCGGATGGCCGCCTGGAGCGACCGACCTGACGAGACAGGGCACCGATGCTCGGCTCCCTGGCTCCTTCGCGGGCAGGGGAGCCCCCGGATGGAGTGTCGTCGAGCGTGACATGCACGTGGGCTCCCGTGCATAGAAGAGAGGTGTCCGACTCTCCTGGCTCCTCTCCACCTGGATCGCCGCCCGCGTCCGCCAACAGAGGCTCCCGGCTCGCGTCCATCGCGGTGGCGAGCGCGCTGTTCATGGAGTTCGTCGACTCGACGGCGCTGTCCACCGCGCTACCGACGCTGTCCGTGGCCTTCGACACGGACCCCATCCACCTCAAGCTCGCGCTGACGTCCTACATCCTGGCGCTGGCGGTGCTCGCGCCCGCGAGTGGCTGGGTGGCCGACCGCTTCGGTCCTCGTCGCGTCTTCATGCTGGCGATGGGCGTGTTCCTCGTCGCGTCGGTGTTGTGCGGCTTCTCGCGGACGCTGCCCCAGCTCGTCGTCTTCCGCACGCTCCAGGGGTTGGGGGGGGCGCTGATGACGCCGGTGGGCCGGCTCATCGTGGTGGGCTCGGCGCCCCGGGACAAGCTGGTGTCGGCGCTGAGTTGGTTCACGATGCCGGCGCTGGTGGGACCGCTCATCGGTCCGCCGCTGGCGGGCCTCATCCTCGGCGTGGCGGACTGGCCGTGGATCTTCTTCATCAACGTCCCCGTGGGGCTGCTCGGCATGCTCGCGGTGTCGCGCTACGTGCCGGAGCTGCCCCAGCCGCACCCGGGCCCGTTCGACTGGAAGGGCTATGCCATCGCGGCGGTGGCCATCATCCTGACGATTGGCGCGGCGGAGACGCTGGGCGTCGGCCTGGTGCCCGTGCACATCCAGATGGGCATGGCGCTGGTGGCCGTGGGGGCCATCGCGCTCTACGTGGCGCACGCGCTGCGGATGAAGAAGCCGGTGTTGGACCTGCGGCTCCTGAAGCTGTCGACGTTCCGGGCCAGCACGGCGGGCGGTGGGTTGGTGCGGATGGGCCTGGGGGCGACGCCGTTCCTCTTGCCGCTCATGCTCCAGGTGGGGCTGGGGT
>NZ_JABUMQ010000606.1:0-2236 GCF_013336645.1 Myxococcus sp. CA039A
CGGCTGGGGGTCCCGAGCCTCCGGGGGCGGCAGCGCGGTGGGGGCCTGCCGGGACTCGGTGCGAGTGAAGGGCAGCCACTCGGGATGGGCTCGCAGGAAGGCGACCAGCCGCTCACGGACGAGGGCGCGCAGGTCGAAGAGCTTGTCCGGGTTGGCCGCGCTGACGAGCGCGCGGACGGTGAGCGTGCGGTCCTGGGCCTCCAACACGACGACGGACTGGAGCCGCCCGTCCCACAGGTGCTTCGCGTCCTGCTCGACGATGCGCCGCAGCTCCCCGCGCACCGCGTCCACGTCCGTGGAGTAGTCCACCTGGAGGGTGACGGCCCCGAGCATCTCCGTGCTGGACTTGCTCCAGTTCTGGAAGGGCTTGTCCAGGAAGTAGGTAATCGGGATGACCATGCGGCGCTGGTCCCAGACGCGCAGCACCACGTACGTGAGGGTGATTTCCTCCACGGTGCCGAACTCGGTCTCCACCACCACCTGGTCGCCAATGCGCACCGGCTGGGTGATGGAGAGCTGGATGCCGGCGAGCAGCGTGGCGATGGACTTCTGCGCCGCGAGACCGATGACGATACCGGCGATACCGGCGGACGCGAGCAGCGACACGCCCACGTTGCGCACCACCTCGAACTGCATCAGGAGCAGCGCGGCGGCCACCACATAGGTCGCCGCCTCGAAGACGGCGCGCAGCACCGCGAACTGGGTGCGCAGCGAGCGGGCCCGGCCCGCGTCGCGCATGTCGCCCGACACGCGGTTCTGCACGAAGTTGGCGAACACCCGCAGGAAGCGCAGGATGAACCACGCCACCGCGATGATGATGAGCGAATAGCTCAGCCGGTTGAACAGCGTCTGCACCGGGCGCGGCAGCAGCAGCAGGGACGTGCCCGCCGCCAGGAGTATCGCGAAGTACGGCAACCGCAGGGGCCCCCGCCCCGCCGCCACCAGCTGGTCATCCAGGGTGAGGTGCGTCCACTTCGCCAGCCGCAGCCCGAACGCGAGCGACAGCCGCTCCAGGAGCAGGGCCAGTCCCACCGAGCCCAAGAGCGTCACCAGCAGGCCCAGCCACTGCCAGGGCTCCAGGCCGAACACGGTGCCGGAGAAGAAGAAGGGCGGCAGCCACTCCGCCACGCGGGGGCCGTAGGTCTCGAAGAGGGGGTCCACCATCCGCACGGTGGACTCGCTGAACACCCAGACCAGGGAGCCGTCCTGGGCCACCCGCTGGACGCGGATGGACACATTGGCGCCCTCCAGCGGGATGATGCCCAGCAGGTCGAAGCGGGGGTCGGCCGGGTCACCCTCCGCGACCTTGCTCAAGAGGGACAGGTCGATGGAGAGCTTGCGGTCCAGGACGAACTTGAGCCGGCGGGCCAGCTGGGCGCCCCGCTCGGACTGCTGGGCGCGGGGGATGAAGTCCAGGTCCAGGTAGTGCGCCGCCGTGGCGTAGTCCCCCCGGTGGGCCGCGGCCAGGAACCCCTGGGTGGTGGAGTGGGGGGACTGCCGGTCCACGGGGGACGAGGGGGACCCCAGGCCCGAATTGAGCGCCGCGACGGGCAGCGTCCAGAGGAGACTCCCCACCAGGAGAAGGGCCGTCCAGGCTCGGCGGTCTGGGTGCATCATGGCGCCCTGCATACTCCTTTTCGGTGGGTTTGCCGGAAGAAGTCAGGCCCCGCCCCCCGCCCGGACGACCGGGAGGGGGACGTCCACGACACCACCCCGTCTTACCCCGTGGGAAAGGCGTTGGTGCGCCGGGTGGGGGTAGGATAGAAACGGAGCCCAAGGAAGGTCGACGTGTCCGAGAAGCGAAGAATCCTCCTGATTGACGACAGCGAAATCACGCTCGCCATGGAGAAGGCCGTGCTGGAAGCGCGCGGCTACGAGGTCGTCGCCACCTCCACGCTCATGGAGTTCGAGAAGACGCTCCAGAGCTGGCGGCCGGACCTCATCCTCACGGACATCCACATGCCCGAGGCCAAGGGCACCGACATCTGCCGCACGCTGAAGAACGAGTACGGCACCCAGGACATCCCCATCGTCCTGTTCTCCAGCCTGCCCGACGACGAGCTGTCCAAGCTGGCCGAGCAGGTCGGCGCCGACGGCTTCCTGTCGAAGATGAACGGGCTGGAGGCCATGGGCGAGAAGATCGACGAACTGGTGCAGAGCATCCTCTGGTGAACCGCATGCCGCGCCCCGTCCCCCTCGCCGCCCTCTGGGGCCTGGTGCTGGTGCTCGGTGGGTG